>DATARD010000109.1:0-14739 GCA_036264355.1 Thermoanaerobaculia bacterium | reverse complement strand
GTTTGGGCAGCTCATCCGTGGCGAAGCTCTCGATCGGGTGATCCATGAGGTCAAGCCGGACCTGATTCTGATGCTGTCTCTCTATTATGCCGAGGCCCTCGCCGTCCAGATCCGCTACCGTCTTCCAATCGTCTTGTGGGCGACCTTCTGCCGACACTCGGAACTGACGCGGGCCGATCTCGCCGAGGGCTGGGTCTCCAGCCGTCTCATGAGCCTCAAATCATCGGATCTCGATGCGACGCTACAGGCGGTCAGCGCTGCGGGGTACCGGTTCAGCTCGCTCAAGGAGTTGGCAAGGTTGGTGCTGCGGATGCCTGAGCTCGTCGCTCTGCCCCGCGCCATCGAGCTTCCGGACGTACCGGAGGATCCAGGCATCTTCTACGCCGGCACCGGGATCGACCCGAACCGCCGCGATGATCCGTTTGGTTGGAACGAGATCGCCGGAGATCGTTACCTGGTCTACTGCTCGCTCGGCAGCCAGCCTGAGCTCGAGCGCGACGTCGCAGTCCGCTTCTTCCGCGCCGTTCTGGGGGTGGCGGCATCCCATCCCGACTGGCAGCTGATCCTGTCGGTGGGCAAGGGTTTCGATCCTGCCGCCTTCGCGCCGGTGCCCGCCAATGTCCTCCTGAGGCAGTGGGTGCCGCAGCTCGAGATCCTGCAGCGCGCCAGCCTCATGGTGACGCATGGCGGCCCCGGAACGGTCAAGGAATGCATCCTGGCCGGAGTGCCGATGGTGGTGGTGCCTCTGATGCGCGATCAATTCGAGATGACGAAGCGCGTCGTCCATCACCGTCTCGGTGTCACCGGCAGCCTGGCCGAGATCACGGCCGAGACGCTGGGCTCCTTGATCGAGGAGGTCGCGGCGGATCGTGCGATGGCAGAGCGCATCTTCGCCATGCGGCAGCTTTTTCTGGAGGAAGATCGGTCCAACGTGGGCGTTGACGTCATCGAGGCCGTGCTGGCCGGCGTGCCTCCCGGAAAATCGATGCTCCAGCGCGGGAGCTAAGCTCCAAGCCTGGTGCAGCGGGGCAGGCGAAACGATAGTAACCGGTTTTGCGGTTGACCCATAGGAGAGCTGCCATGAACACCCACGCGTTGAACAAGGTGCGAATGATGGGGCAGAATCTGCTCCAGGCATGGTCTGTCAAGGGGTACATCGATCCTGACGCTATGATGTCAATCGCCAACGAAGTCAACCAGCTTGACTACAAAACCCTGACCCAGATCATCCGTGAATTTCAACAGTTCCTCCCGCAGCAGGCAAATGCTGGGGAGACGGATAATTACACGCCCGAGTTTTTCTCTTGGCTTCAGAAAAGTGCCAGTAGCTCGGCGAGAGAAGTTGTCCCCATCTTGCTGGAGTTGGTTCAGCCAAGAAGCGTGATCGACGTTGGCTGCGGCACGGGAGCCTGGCTCTCGGTCTTCATGGAGCACGGCCTTGACGTAATCGGAATGGATGGTCACTACGTCAAGAGGGATCAGTTGCTTATCCCTCCTGATCGTTTTTTAGCCTATGACCTCGAGAAGCCGATCCAGTTGGACAGGACCTTTGACCTGGTCTTGTCGCTGGAGGTCGCGGAGCACTTGGCGCCCGGTGCGGCCGAGATCTTTGTGCAATCCCTTTGCCGGCTTGGCTCGGTTGTTTGTTTCTCGGCGGCGATACCGTTTCAGGGAGGGGTTAACCATGTCAATGAGCAGTGGCCGAATTATTGGGTAGACATCTTTCAAAAAAATCAATATGCCGTCATAGACGGCATCAGAAACAGAATCTGGGAAAATCAAAAAGTCGCAGTGTGGTACCAGCAGAACACGCTCTTGTTTGCGCGACGGGATGTAATCGAGAACAATCCTCAGCTTCGATGCGACTACAGGCCAGATCGGCATGACCTTGCTCGGGTTCACCCCAAGATGTTCTTGACCACTGCCATGCAGGGGGTGTTGGGCACCCTCGCAAGGCGTACCGGAAAAAGCTGATGAAGCTGGGAGTCCCCGCGGAGCGCATCGAGATCTCCGGTGACCCCACGAAACCGTCGCCGACCTGTCCCCCTCCTGGGCGAGGCCACCGGGCTCGCGGAAGCCTTCCTCGATTCGTTACGCGAGATCATTCGCCACTGCCGTTGATGGCGAGCTTTGTTCTCTCACCGTGCGGCGTCTGCAACTGGCGGCGCTTGGCCTCCCGACGCTACTCGCGCCGTGCTGCCTCGCTGCAGGGGGCCCGGGAGCCGTAGCGTTGGCGACGGTCGCAGGGACAACAGATGGCGAAGGGGCGCCGCAGCGCCGTAGTGGCGAAGGTGAAGAACCCGGAACCTCGCGCGGCAGCATCGCAGCCTCCGGCGCCAGGGGCTCCCTGGACAACCGCTGCCCGCCTATGCCAGGCTCCCTCTTGGGTATAGAGCCTCGGTTCCGCCCTCAGCGGGATCGCGGCAATGAACCGAAAACCCCGGCGCCAACCGGGGTTTCTCTTGCCCGCCGCAACTCGGCCAAGCATACCCTCCCGCCGCGCTTCGCGCGGGATGACGATGCCGCTTAGGGATGATTCCCGACTTAAGATCAGATTCCTACGGATCGAGGCGAGCGCCCACACGGGCTCGCCGTCGCTCACGTCCCCGCCTTCCCGCGCTGCGACCGCTCGGATGTGCCGGCAGCCGGCCTTGTGCTGTGCGCAGCGTCCAGTCTGGGCACGTGCAGCCGTAGACCCCGGCGCGCTGCGTGACCGTCCGCGCCAGCCCGCTACGCGTGCCGCCGGAGCCGGGGCCGACCGGGGTGTCTCACGATAAGGACTGTTTATCCGATGCCAAACCCGGCGGTATTGGCCTCTCGGGTAGGAGGCCCCGATCGAGAAATCCCCAATCCTGTCCGTCCTACACTTCAGACGCCGGGTCATTCGCTACGCAAGCGCCCGGCGGTGTGCAGGTCTAGGCGCTCGCCATGGAGATGACGGCCACGGTGTGCTCCAGGAAGCGGAGAAGGCTCTACCGGCAGGTGCAATGTGGTCAGCTTGGCGATCGCCGCGCGTCGTGCCGATCGGCGAGCCCCTCTACGATGGAAGACGGCATGGACATGCCAAGGAACGCCGACGCTCGATCCTCCGCGGACGGCTGGTGCGTGCGGTCACCCACGGGCGCTCCTCGGGCAACGAGGGCGACCCGGGCGACGCCTCCAGGGACGGTGCTCGGCCGCCGGCTATCCGGAGCTCGACAATCTTCTCGGCTACCGGCCGCGTCGCAAACAATCCTTCGGCCAAATTTGACCAACCGCGGAGTTCTTCCGCCATCAATATGCATAAACCTCAAATACATATCAATAAATAAGAACAAGTATTTGCTTCCGCTCTCAATATTTGCGACCATTGGGGCAACTCCGGAGGGCGAGTGGCGATGGGGAAGGCGCAATCGTGGCAGCGCAGGCGGTGCGGTTCGCTAGCACCACGGAAGATGCTCGCGTTAGCTTCAGTCGGCGCTATACCGGCGTCGACGAGTCGATGGCCTGGTCGCTGCAGCCTGCGAGTCTCGCCTGACGCGAAGCCTCTCGCACTTTGAGGGAGGGTCCGACATGACACGACTGTCCCGTCGCCGGTTCGTTCAACTGGCCACAACCGCTGCAGCGCAGGGCAAAGCGCTTGCGGGCTATACCCTGGGCTTCGCAGCCGGTGCGCTACTCGCAGGTTGCCGTTCGTTGCGCGACGTCTTCGTGCGTCCGAGACGATTGGTCATTCCCACGGTAGCGGGAGACTTCATCATCGACACTGCCGACGACCTCTTCAAGGTGGTCGACCTGCCGGTGGTGATCCGCGCACAGCGCTTCCAGTTTCCCGCTGTCGCTGCGACCCTTCTCGATTCGCCGCTCGTCAACGATCCCGGTGAGCTCGACTCCGACCAGGTGGAACTCGTCAACATCTGGGTCCGCCTCGACGCCGAGCGCGGCACCCGGCTCTTCCGCGAGAATGACGTCCTCCGCAGCGATGTTCTCCGGGCAGAGCCGAGAGGCAACTTCACTCTCTCGGTGTCGCCCCACCACCTGGTTCCGGAGATCTGCGAGGCCGTGCCTCTCACGCTTGACATCCGCCACCGGCCGCGGTGGACAGAGTGGGCTGCCAGCCGCTCTGTCGACCAGCTGCTGCACTTTGATTTTTGCGCCCGACCCGAGACTTGCCAGCTCCGCGATAAAATCGACTCGACGCTCCCCACGGTTGTTGCAAGGTGGCCGCGCGAGCTAGACCTAGTCGCCACCCCGCTTGGGGCATCGGCAGGCGATCTCCTGCGGCTCCCCCGCCAGCAAGTGCTGCGGGTGACGCGAGGGAGCCTTTCAGACTGTGGCGGCCCGAAACGTGAGCTACGCTGGGTAGAAGTACGATACGACCTCACGCATACGCTGGAGTTGCCGGTCTGGCGCCGTGCCGACGGGCGCGAGACCTCTCTGCGAGTGGAGGCCGGCGAACTGCTGGTGCGACTGCGGCCGGGCTTCGTGGACCTTCAGATCCCGGTCGGATCACACCTACAAGACCGAGGATATCAGCCCGTCCCGCTCGTCCGCTCGCACCTCCACGCCGCCAATCGCTACGCGTTCGCCTGGATCTCGGAGATGCCCGCCGAGACCACGACGCTGCCGGCTGAGCTGTACTCGGCGTTCTGCCTCGCCGCGGAGAGCGGCCTGCCGTGGCCGTTGGTTCCCGATCCGATCGACTTCCCGGTCAACGGCAGCCAGGTCGCCTTCACAACACCTAGTTCCAGCGTGTTGCGGTCGCGCGTAACTCTGACGCAGGTGAAGCGCGACACCGGCGTGTCGCGCTCTATTGAGCAGGGGTTCGCCGCCCTGAGCCTCACTTTCGAGCCGTCCAACTCCGAGTTGCGGCCGGAGCTCGTCCTTACGGCCCCACCAGGCAACGAAATGACGCACGCGATGTTCGACGACCTTGGCCGGATCGTCGCGGGAAAAGCGGGTGCGAGCTCCGATCTGCTGATGGTCGCTGACATGTTCATGCGCGTTGCCACGACAACCGATCGCGCCGAAGCGCTCGACCTCCGCTTCCGCGAGGTCGACGGACGCTACCTGGCGACGACCAGCTCACTGGAGTTCATTACTCGCGAGGTCGGCTGGGCTGGCCGCCAGTCCCGACGCGCAACAGTTAGCGACTGGGTCCATCTGCAAAAGCTGACTCCCACCCCGACCGAGATGGACTATCGAGGTCCGCTGTTTTCGCTTGTCAACGATGCTGTTATTGCCTGGGACATGGCGAGCGATCGCTTCCGCGTCGTCGTCCCGCCGTCCACCACTGTTCAATCGGAAGACGAGATCGTGTCGCTCGCTCAAGAGACGTTCCGATCCACACTTCCCAGCGAGTTTCCCCGCACCAAGAGCACCGTCTGGCTGCCGCCCTTTGCGCTCCGGGAGCATCGCGACTTCGGCGACAGCGAGGACTGCAAAAAGGCGCCCCCTCCCTTCAGATGGACCGACCCCAATCTACCAGCTTTTCACAACCTGACGATGTGGGAACCACGGACGAAGGGGCGAGTCGAGCAAGCCCCGGATTCTCCAAGCGCACTCTTCTCGGCCTTCGCAGAAGCCGAGGGCGGAGCCTCGCTCGACTTGACCGTGTACGCGGGGTTCGCAATTACCGGGTCGCTCGCACCGCTGCGCGACCGTGAGTGGGCTCCCGATACGCGATGCCATGTTGCGGTGTTGGCGCCCTACCGCGCGATCGCGGCAGAAGGTATCCAGCCGGTCTCCGACGCGATAGATGTCACCGACCTGTGTAACGTCGACTACCGCAAGTGCTACGCCACCGCATTCGACGCGAAGAAGCAACCGCAAAGGCGTGAGTCCTTGCAGCGTGCGGTCCGCGCCTCCTCTACAGAGATCGCGATGTCGCCCGTTGGCGGAACGATCGCCTACGACTGGGTCAACGAACGGCGGCAGATCGGCCTCAACGAGCTGGTGCTTCACGGCTGGCTCGGCCGCTATGAGAAGAACTTCGCCATCTTCGGCGATCTGCTTCTGCCCTACGGCTTGCGGATCAACGTCCTCAACCTGACCGCACGCCAAGACAACGGCCGGCTCCGCTACTGCACGAAGTGGTGGTTCGCTGAGCCGAGCAAGACCTACGGCGACAATAGCGCCATCTCTATCGACAACCTCCGGCCGATCAACGCGGTAAACTACAACCCCAACGAACCGCTGCAGTTCAAGGCCGACATTCACTTCCGCAGCGGCGTCGATGAGTGGGTGGACCGCGATCGCACGCTGCAGGGGATCGGGCTCATCACCGCCCGCGACCGGCCCGAACTTGCGGAGCCGCACCTCCAGCAGACGGTGACGCTTGCGCGCCCGCAGGCTTTGACGCTCTTCCGCGACACGCCAGTACGCCTGGCTCACGTCGTGTGGCTAGCGGACCCGCAGGCGACTCCGGCGACCAAAGCCGACCCCTGTCTATCCATTCCTCTCTGCGCCGCCGGGAGCCCGCGCATTACCGTCACAGCCCGCGGGGAGATCGAGGAGGTGGCCGGCATGTCATACGACAACCGGGGACTCGAAGCGATCTTCCGTCGCGACATCGACCCCGACACCGGCACCTGGTGCGAGGGTGACAGCGAAAAGAATGGCGATCAGCTGCCGGTCTACGCCAGCCGTTCCCTCACCCTTGGCGACGGCGTGGTGCGAGTCGACCGGCCGCTTCGGCGCGAGGATACCTTCGAACTCAACGCCCGCGCCGAGCACACGCTACGGAAGACAATCAAGATCAAGGACATCGGCCTGATGCAGCTAGTGCTGGGGAGCGACGACCCGGAGTTCCTAGAGAACGAGGGCACCCTGACGATCCATGAGAAGCTATCCATCCACGACCGCCAGGAGCACAACGACGAGGCATCGACCCGGGAGGAGAAAAGCGAGGCCGAGGTCGACGCAACCCTCGACTTTCCGGAGTTCTCAAAAGGCGTCGGCGAAGTCTGCTCGGGTGCGCTCTCGTTCCGTCTCAAGGTCGCGCCGAGGTCATTCCGGGCCTCATTCACAAAGGCGCTCGCCGAGGAGCCGAAGTACGACGCTGTGCTCGTTGCCGATATCGGTGTGCCCGGCCTCTTGGTGCTCAAGAGCTGCGAGCTGCGCTCGCGGTCCGGGGAATCTGTCGCCTTCACGCCAGGCAGCCTCCAGCCCTGCGGCGAGCTGCTCAAGAAGGTCTTCGAGTTGCTGCTCGAGAAGCTCAAGGGGCTGCTGCCGGAGTCGAGCGGAGGAGGAGGCAATGGCGGTGGGGGCGCCGGCAAATCGAAGCCCAAGTCCCCCTTCCAATTCGACCTGCTGAGCGATCCCTTCGGTTTCCTGGTGAGTCTCAAGCTGCCAGTGCCGCGCATCCCCTTGGGCACCGGGTCGCTCGAAAACCTAGTGTTCGACTTCCGCTTGGCACTTGCCATCGACGTCTCGAAGTCCGGCATCGACTCCGGGTCGCTCTTCTCGTTCATCCTCGGTGACTACCCGGTCAAGGGGTTCGGCGACCTGCGGTGGCTCTCGCTGCCAATAGAGGATGTGGCGCGCGGGATCTTCAAGAAGCTCCGCCCGCCCACCCTGACCGTGACCCCGTTCACGGTCCGCTTCTCCACCGTAATCACTGTGCGGGTGAAACCACCACGGACCCACGATCTCACCCTTCCCGATCCCTTCAAGAGCGTCTGCTTCGACGCCGCTCTGTGCATCAGCGGGGAGGGCGGCCTTGCGCTCGCCTTTGACATCGGCGTCGCCAACGGTACGGTGTCGATCACGCTCGGCATCGTTTGGTGTCCGCACGCCTCCTACGAGTTCGACTTCACGCCCGCGGGGGCGAAGGAGGACGAGCACTTCTCCCTTGACGAGGTGGCGCTCGTCGCCAGGCTCGAACTCAAGGCCTCGGTCCTGGGCGTTGTAAACATCTTCGTCCGCGTCGAGGCGATGGCGCAGCTCAAGCTCACCTGCAAGGAAAGCGTCCTCACCCATCTTGAGGTGAGCGGGATGGCTTCAATCGAGGTGCTGTTTGCGACGGTAGATGTCGCCTTCACCGTCAACCTCGATCCTCTGCTGGGAATCAATCCCGGCGCCTGCCCGCACGACAAGGTCGGCTCGCACGAGTGCGCTCTCCTCGATACTGGAGAACACACGCGGATGGCCCTGGCGGACTTCTTCGCAGTCGCGGAGGTAGCGGCATGAACGAAGTGCAGATCTTCCCCTTCCTCAACGCATTTGTCGCCGAGCGGCGGCTCGAACTGGTTGTTGACTGGCTGGACAAGTGGCCGGCCATGGATCCGTTTACCGGCGTCGACTTCCGCCTCGCCCTTACTGACCCTCCGGCTGAGGGCGGACCGCCGCCACCGCCGCCGCCGACCACCGCCAGCTACCCCTACACTCTGGATCATCCGATCCTTCCTGCCGAAGTGCGCGAGCAACTCATGGTCGTCAGCCACGACGCGAAAAGCGGCAAGGAACAGGTCGACAACGTGCGCTGGCTTGCCCCTCACTTCGTCGCTGAGGCCGTGGCCACGATCTCGACCTCGACGCCGACGGACTGCAGCTCGACCGGGACCACGCGCGCCAATATCGCCGAGACCCGCGCCACGGTTGCGAAGGACCACACCAGGGTACAGCTCTTCTCCTCTCCCCACCTGATGGCTGACCTCGAGCGGTGGGCAACCCCTAGAGCCTCGCGGTCGGCCGTGGCACTCCAGAGTGAGACCCAAGGCGAGGCGGAGGTTTTTGGGGCATTGTCGCGGCTGATCGAAGGCGTCAACGGCTCCAAGGGGAGGGCGCGATCGGCGCTCCTCAGTGGTCGTGACCAAGAGCTCCATACGAAGATCAACTACACCCTTAATACCGTGGTGAGCGATCGAGACGCTTTCCGCAACCTCCTCGAGGATGCCCAGAGAAGCCCAGACCTGATGGAGCCCATCGTCGACCTGGAGCGCGCGATCCGCAACCGCTCCATCGAGAACCTGCTGATTTACGCCGAGGCCCTGCGACGTGATCAAGTCTATTCGCGCTTGCGTAGCGAACAAGCGCCCGAGATGTACCGCGCCATGACAGCCCCACTGGATACCAAGGACCCCAGGACAATCTGTGCGCACCGGGCAGACGTGCGCCGTCTTTCTCGCGACGAACCGGTTCTGGGCGCGATGTTCCATGTTCTACGGTGGTTCGCACTGCCCGCGAACGCTAAGGACTGGGCAGGCCGTTTGATTTGGGTACGACCTTTCCGTGATCAGGTGCCCCTCGACGGCTTCAAGGCGATGCCGACCCTGGTGGCTCTCGCGGCTGACCTTCCGGTGACGGTCCTCCGGCGCGATTTGCGGCCGTCGTACTTCGCGCAGTCGCTGACCGTTCGACAGATCGCCCCCGCCTTGCTGCTCGACGGCGAAGACGAAGACGAGGAGGGGAGGCCGCGCGACCCGCTGGCGCGGCTGCGGCGAATGCTGGATTCTGGGCAGAGCTGCCCTCCCATCACCCACAAGCTGGTCACGGGCGGCGACCCCTCCGGCCGCAACGGGGATGACTCCGGTGCTCTCCCGCACGCGGCGTTTCAGCTCAACAACGACGCTCATCGGCCTGACCCGGGAAGCAAGGCTCACAGCTACATCTTCGACGACGCAAAGCGCGAACTGGCGGATGCGGCGGAGAGTGTGCGCTGCAACGTGCCGCCGTTCGACACCATCGGAATCACCTGGGAGCGGGCGGCGACGGAGCAAGCAGTGTTTGGGGAGAACGCCACCTCCTTCCTTACCGGTTTCAAGGGCTATCGCATCGATGTGCGCGGCCAAGAGGAGGGTGACTCGTGGAATTCGCTGTGCACCGTCGAGCGCGAGCTATTCGATCGACGGCAGCAGGCAGTGGTGCGGTCACGACTGCCGCGCGAGAGCTATGTTGTCCAGCCGGTGCAAAACCACTCCGAGATGAAGAGCGGTGATCCCACCGTGCTCACTCTTCCCGCCGACTTCGTCTACTGGGCGGGCGGTAGCGTAGTGGTGGCCTCACCCCTCGACCGGCTCGGCGAATCCCTTGCGCCGCCAACCGACGACGGCCCTCTGCTGACCTTACGTGAGCTCGGCAAAACGGGAATCAGCCCTCGCTACGGGCGCCGCTACGAGTTCCGGGTCCGCGGCGTCGGCCTAAGCGGCTCGGGGCCGGGAATCGACTTCCGGGGCGATGACGGTGCCCACGATTCTATCGATTTCCGGCGAGGAGTGCCCATGGACGCCCCCAAGGGAAAGCCGACCTATGTCGACCTCTTGCCGCTCGACGACCAGGGTCGCTCGATCTCCATGGAGCCGGACAAGCTGACTCCTGACGTACCGTTGCTGGCGACCTCGACCTCGGCGCGCCTCCTGGTCCACACGGCTCCGCCGCTAGCCCACTGGCGGGTCGCGCTCCACGCCCGCGGCCTCACGCGGCAAGAGCAGACAGCGAACGGTGGCACTGAGTTCGAGCGTGCCTGCGCCCGCTTCCGCACCCGCGTTCGGGAGAACTGGCGCCGCCGCATCGCCGGCGTGCCGGCACCCGGTGAGGTCAAGCCGGCGGCTCATCTCTCTGCGCTCGACCCGCATTGCACAGCCATCGAGCTGGTCACGCGTGCCTGGTTTCCGTTCTCGTCGAACCCTGATGATCGCTACATAGTCACCGGCCGCCAGGTACAGCGCCGTCAGGACATCAAGTGCGCGTCGTTCACCGAGTTGGTTATCCGGGGCGAGGACCTCATCGAGACCGAGCTCTTGGACGGCGAATTCGAGGTGCGTCTCGATCGGTCCAGCCTCCCCGCGGCCGCCAGTCCCGACTCCCCGCCGCGTCTGCTGGCCGGCTTCCACGGCACCGCCGAACTGGTCGGACAGTGGTCCGAAGATGCCGCCCGGCATTTTCGCAGCGACGACGGACGCAAACGCTGGACCCGCAACCTGTTCGTCGGTGTAGAAGAGAGGCGCAAGATCGGCGGAAGCGGTCGCCCACTCGAAGTCGTCTTCAAAGCCGGAGGCCCGGCGCTCGCTGCCGACACTCACTTTGTCGACGCGGCCTACGCCGCGCTCGAGCAGCCCAAGCGCGAGCGGGACTTGCGGATGCCGCCCTCTCCGCAACCCGCCGGTCCCGACTGCGAGACGTCTGTGCAACCGCCGACCCTGGCGTCACCGGCCTACTGGCGGAAGAAGCTCTTCGACCGCGACTGCATCACCTATCCCCCGGGAGATGACTGCCAGACAAAGAGGCAGGAGTACCGCCAGTTCGTGGCTCAGCAGGTCGGGCCCGCAGAGCTAGCCTCAAAAACGGAGACGGATTACGACCAAAAAGGATATGACAACCGGGTCATCATTCGTCTCGTCCCGACCATGGTGCCGCTAGCGCAGCGTGCGCGATCCCTGGTGCTCCCAGTCTTCACCTTCCCGCTCGAGACCACCTACGATCCGGCTGTTGTGTTACCCGGCCACGGAGGTGCGCGCTCGGTGACCGCAAAACTGGGAGACTTCGGTTCGGGAGGCGTGGTGCGCATCGATGTGACCGCGAAGGGTTCTGGGTACACCATGGCAGATAAACCGAATGTCCTCGTCGACGCGGCATCCGAAGGAGAGGGCGCTCCCGTCGCCGAAGCGCGCGTTTCTGGAATCGATTCCACACACCACACCCTGGAGAGGATCGAAGTACTTCAGCCTGGGCGCGACTACACGAAGGCTCCGAAGGTGAGACTTGAGGGCGGAGCGGGCAGCGGCGCCGTTGCCGCCGCCGAGCTGGGGCTCGTAGGACGCCGGCTGCCTTGGGTCGACGTCGACATCGTGTGGTCGATCCGCCTGGGCTGGAGGGTACCGCTGTCCGGAGGCCCGCTCGAGCGGCCGCTCGAGCTGGCGGCTGTGCGCGAGTTCCAGCTTTTCCGCAAGGATCTGCGTCCAGCTCCCTGCGATCCCTCAATGCCGCCCGAGGCCGAGAAGCCATTGGCGACGCTTGCGCGTCCGGGAGTCGACACCCTTCAGAAGGTGGACCTCGACCTCGTCGAGTTCACCTGGGTCGATGCCATCACCGATCGCGAGGCCCATCAATTCGAGTACAAGGTGGTCGCAGTCCCTGAGGACCGCCACACCTTCGCGAGCCAGATCTGGTTCAACTTCCGCGTTGACGTGCCGGACTCACGCATCGCGCCGCGGCCCGAGTCGATGCGGTTTCTACCTATGCTGGCGAAGCAGCAGGGGGGGCACACAACGCGAAACCTGGCTCTCTACTTCTCCGATTCGACCGTGCGCAGGCGAGCAGATCACGTGACCCTCCGGTTCGCCCGAGCTGCAGACGATCCGATGCTGCCCATCGAACCGAAGGTCGAGGTCGACACGACGCCTGCGCCCTTTATCCCGAGCAGTTGGAAGGAACTCTTCCCGCCTGCAAGGGGCACGGTGGAAGTCGTCGCCGATTGGAAGGAGATCGCCGCGGACCCAGGCAAGCTAGAAGGGGCGGTCGCGCCGCTCATCGACTGCGATCCTCCGAGCGAGGATCGCCGGACGCGCCTTTTCGTCATCAGAAGTAGCGCCGAGGACGGCACGCCCCTGATCTGGCCCAAGGCGCCGGGCGAACTCGGCAACCCCTTCTTCAAGCTCCATCTCTTTAGCTACGACGAGCGCCGCCTACCGGCGCTCGCCCATACAGCGGCGAGCGAGCCCGCGGAGTCGGATTGGCTGCAGTTCTACCCCGACGATCTCGATCTCCAGTGGGTTCCGGAGGAAAACGTGCTCAAGATCGCCTCGCCGTGGGGGACAGGCAGCGCGGACGCGAAGAATTTCGTCTGGTATCGCTTCCACTTCTTCGCTGAGGCCACTCGGGAGTTGCTTTTCCACGTCTCGACCTTTTACTCCCACGGCCCATCGTTAGCCCTCGACGGGCCGCGGCGGACAGCGCTGGCTAAGTCCTTCGAGCGCTTTGGCGGACACCGGCCGGGGAAACTCAAGGTTTCCATCCGGGCGGAGGAGGGCCTGCTCGCCGAGACCTACGCGGTAGACGACACCAGCGGCCGGCCCGTTGCGGTCTCTGACGAGGTAGGAAGATTCGTAGTGCTGCGATCCACTTCGGCGCTCAAGGATCTTGTGATCGAGCCCTAGAAGGAAACCCGTCACGCGACAGAGCCCGATTCTGCGCGACCCGGGGCTCGCGACGTCGGCCAAGTCGTGCTGCGGCGGAGTTCCGCCAGGTAAGACCGGCGGCTTGGGCGGGACCGCGATCCCGCCCAAGCCTTCCCGGCGACCGCCAGAGACAATTCGGGGCGGTTGGGTCGCGAGCGGCGGCCGTCCAGGTCGTGGCGACAAGGACTAGCGGCCCTGGGACCACCCATACCAGGGGAGGCTTCTTTTGCTTCCGATAATCCCGAGTTAACCGCAAGACGCTCCGCAGTCGCGTGGCAATTCGACCGCAGCGGTGGTGGGGGGTAGCTTGGGCCACTGCGTCCCCTTCTGAAGCCGGCCTCGCGTCCAACGTCCACCGCAAGGCTTCTTCGGTGATGCGAGAGGAGCGCCCAGGTAGCGAGAGTGGGGCCGGCTTGCCGGCACCCTTGGAGTCAGGTCGCGCCTGCGGACGGGCAAGAAGCTAGCCCAGAGCAGGCGTGCCCCGGCCTCGTCTCCAGCGCTACCTCCGCGCTGGAAGCGCGCTCCGAGTCCTGGCGTAGCGCGCTGACCTCCCATTCCGCTGAATCAGAAGCAAAACCTACGGCACCTCGTGTTTCACTTTCATCCTTTGCGGCCCTTCGCCCGTCTAGCACTCCCTTTGACGCGTGTGGTTGTCAAGACAGGTCCTTCGAGTGGGCGAGAGAAACGCCCCGGCCGGAGGCCGGGGCTCTTCTTCGGGCAGAGGATCAGGGCAACGTCTTGCGGCACGCCGAGAACGCGTTCGACCACTCCCACTGGTAGGAGTAGCCGCCGGTGCCGATGAACGGGGCGGGCGCCCAGTTGCACTTGTCGTCGGCCTCGTTCATGTTGACGCCTACGGGCTCCCACCAGCCGTTCCCGTCCGGGTCGGTCACGGCCTCCCGTGTCTCGTGACAGACGAAGTGCTCCTGATTCTGCACGTTCGTCCAACCGGCAGTCTTGCAGCCACCGCAACTCGGATAGGGCTGAACGGAGTATTTGGTGGTGGAGCCCACGTTGGTGATCCAACTGTGATAGGCGCAGTACTTGAGGTTCGGCCCGCCGCACGAGGAGGCCCCGCCCGCCGTAGAGTACGAGGCGCTCGGGAGCACGACCTCGTAGATCGTGCTGGCGTCGAAGGGATAAAACGCCAGGTAAAGGTTGACCTCGCTCTGGGCGATGGCGTCGGTGACATTGACCGGCGGGTTCGAGCAGTCGAACAGGTCGGCTGTGCCGGTGCCGAGGTTCGAGGCCAGGATTCCGGAGTACTGCGTGATGACTGCGTACTCGGGGGTCGTGCCGAGCTGGTTCCGGTAGGCCTGCAGAGTCGTGGCATACGCGTGGTCGGCGCCGCCGAAACAGAACGCCGATCCCCAGAAAAGGTAAACCACCTTGGCGGAGGTGATCGTGGCTCCGCCGTGGTAGGTGATGTTCGCCTTGTTCATGGAGCCTTCGGGCTCCTGACCCCTGCTCGGGGTGTAGATGACGTGCTCCTCGTGTGCCGGCCTCTCGCGAGGCGCGGCGTTCACGGCGGCCGCAAGCAAAATACAAGACAACGTGAGGAACGGCTTCAGGCTTCCAATCCGCATCGAGAGCTCCTCCGCGAAATTCGGTGATGGGAATCGCCGCCTCGGTCGAGGCGGCGAGA
>DATARD010000091.1:0-37253 GCA_036264355.1 Thermoanaerobaculia bacterium | reverse complement strand
CCTTGCTCGCCTTCGTGCGCTTGGTTAGCAATCCCAGAATCTTCAAAAAGCCGGTCTCCCTGCCCGTCGCGCGATATTGCCGCGCAACCTCACTGCTTCTTCGCTCCCGCGCGCTGGATCACCAGGGTCACTCCCGAGCTCCCGTCGCGGCTGACCGTGATCCTCTGCTCGATCGCCGCTCCGACGCCGGTCTTTTGGGCAGAGATCACGGCCATCCCCTCGGTCTCGGCCAGCAGCTCGAACGCCCCGCCCTGACCGGAGAGGCCGGTGATCCTGCCGCCGTTCCAGCTCAAGGTCACCTGCGCCGCTTCGACCGGCTCTCCCTTGTCGTCCACCACACGGCCGCTCACCGTGGCGCCGCTCAAATCGAAGTCCACGCTCTCCTCGGGCCTCCCGAGGCTCACCCGGCGCTCGGCTCCCACCGGATTTCCGTTCGGCGCCCGCAGGCGGAAGATGTATTCGCCGGGGGACCAGACGGTGGCCGTGTACTCGCCCTGCTGGTTGGTGGTCGCGCGCACCGTGGGCAGCCCGCCGCTCGCGGCGCTCCCATCATCCGCCACGCCTTCGACGGTGTAGCCGGACGCCGGCTCGCCGCCGCGCGTCACCCGGCCGGCGATGTGGATCGCTCCCAGATCGACGTCGAGGCGCAGATCTTCCCCCTCTTTCACGGTGAACGGCTGATCGGTGAAGGAGTGGCTCTGCGGCATCGAGACGCGCAGGGTGTAGGAGCCTGCCGGCAACCGGCTGCTGCGGTAGAAACCGTCGGCGCCGGTGACGCCCTCGGCGAGCTTCGAGGCTCTGCCTCCGGAGCCCGCGAGAACGGTGCAGAAAGTCTCCGCCGCCGGCCGGCCGTTGGCCTGGACGTGGGCGACCACCGAGCCGCCGCGCTCCAGGAGCGCCTCGCTGACCAGGAAGATCCCCGGCTCGGCCGGCGGCGCCGCAAGGTCGAGAGCGAGGTACCGCGGATGCCGCACCTTCACCGGCTCAGCCGGCCCGAGGCCGTTGAGGAGCGCCAGGCCGTCGCCGCCCGTCTGCTCCGCCCGTCCGGAGGTGCTGACCTGCGCTCCCGCGACCGCGCTCCCGCCGCCGCGCGCCTCGCGGCAGCGGACGAGGAGCGACCAGCCGTCCCGCACCTTGTAGGTGACCGAGACCCGCGAGCCCGGTATCGCGGTGAGGCGCTGCAGATCGGGCGCGTGGCCCTTCGCTTCGAGCGCCAGCACGAGGTCTCCGGACGGCACCTCGATGCCCGCCGGCCCCACGACGCCGTGCGCCACCGCATTGCGGAACGATTCGGCGCGCACCAGGAACGCCGTCAAGGTCAGCGGATCGGACGGCGGCTTGTCGATGTGGAGCAACGCCTTGCGCGGCACCGACAGGGTCCGGCCGCCATCCGCCGCCGGGCGCAGCTCCCGGTCGCGGACGGACACCGGCCCGTGGTGCGCTCCCTCGGCGCGCACGCTGGCAAAGGCGGGCGGCAAGGGCACCGCCGCGCCGGGCTTGACGTCGGCACAGCGCGATGCGAGCTCGACCTGGAAACAGACAGACAGCGGCTCGTCGATCGCCAGCCCGTGCTCATCGACCAGGCGCAGGACAGGCTCGGCCGCGCGGACGGCGGGGGTCAGACAGAGGGCAAGAAAACAAGCAAGGGCAGTCCGGTGCGATCTCACGATGAGGAGTTTACGATCAAGGCCACCCGAACGCCCAAGGCGGGGCGAGAATTTATCCCTCGCGCTACTTCTCTCAGTCGAATTCCACCCGCGCCGCGGCCTGCTCCAGCCCCACCCGTCCGGCCTCTATGTCCGCCTTGAAGTAGTTCTCCCCCTTGACCGGCGCGCCTGCCATCCGGCGGAGCATGGCGATCTGCCCGACATGGGTCAGGGCGTCGGCGACCGGTCCCTGGAACAGCTTTTCGGCCACAAAGCCGAGCGGCGCATCGCTCGCCAGGATCTCGTCGAACCGTTCGAGCGCGGTGAAGAAGCGTTCGACCTGCTCGTCCCAGGACTGCGGCGCTGCGGGACGCCAGGTGTGCTCGCCGCGCGACAGGGAGACCGCCCAGTCGAACAGATCGCCCATGTGGCCGAGGATTTCGAGCGGCGTGCGGCTCGTCTCGCCGGCCCGGAACGCCGCGAAGCTCGCGGGAGCGCCGCGCAACGCCTTGCCGCCGCGGTAGGCCAGGGTCGCCAGGGTATGGCGCAGGAATTCACGACCGGCGTCAGGATGCGGACTCATCGCGCTTTCACTCCTCGGCCAGCGGCCGGGCCAGGCTCTCCAGGGAGGTCTGGAGATTGCGCCGCGCGGCGGCTTCGAGCCGGGCGCGGAAGAAGTCGGTGTGATAGATGCGCGGCCGGGCCAGGAGGGCGGCGAGGAACTGCCCGCGCTTGCGGCGGAACAGGAAGCTCGGAACCCAGTGGTACTCCTCCCGGATCTGCTGCTCGTAGTCGGCGAAGCGCGGTGGATTGGCGCCGAGGATGGCGAGGTCGATGTCGATCATCAGCGCCATGTCCATGGAGGTCGCGGCGGCGTGGCTCCTGGTGGCCAGGATGAGGTCGCCGATGCGCCCGGCCACGGTGTCGGCGCTGCCGGCGTCGAGCAGCACCGAGCGCGCCCAGGCGGCGCTCCGTTCCTCGTTGTCGCTGCGCCAGGTGTCGTAGAAGGCGTCGTGGAACCAGAGGGCGATCTGGATCTCCGGCAGCCGCTCGGCGTGCTGGCGGACCGCTTCGAGGTGCGCGAAGCATTCCGCCAGATGTTCCAGGGTGTGATAGGCGCGGTGCGCCTCGCGGTAGGCGCGCAGGATCTCCGGGTAAACCATGGCCGGCGGCGCGAGCTCCAGACCGTCCCACGCCGACCGCCAGCGGGCCTCGAGGAGCAGCGGCGACTCGGCCGGGCTTCGGGTCACGCCGGCTCCAGGGCAACCGCCGCCAGGGCGTCAAGGAGAGCTCGCATCGCAGTCATCGCCGCGCCAGAAATCTAGCACGAAGCCGCGCGCCGGCTCAGGAGACGGATTTTCCGGTGCGCACCAGCAGGGCATGGACGAGCGCCGAGGTGGCGGTGAGAACCGGACCGGTCAGCGGCTGCGCGGCGAGCCGCTCGAACTCTCCGGCCACGCAGTGCAGGCCGCTGGGCGTCAGCAGGCTGATCCCGGCGTGGCCCGGCTGCGGCACCGGCAGCCGTGGCGAGTCCCGCCGGCCGATCCGGGACACGAGGGCGACCGCCGAGGCGAGCACTCCGTCGATCTCCCCGTCGAGCGATGCGTCCGGCCGGCCCCAGGTCACCCCGGCGCCGCCGAAGTTGTCGTAGCGGGCCGTCTTGTCCGCGTAGACCGCGACGACGTCGACCCCTTCCTCCAACCCGACGTCGACCACCACGCCGAGCAGCATCTTGGCGCGCGCGGCGTGCGGCCACACCCCATACTGCCGCAGCAGGTGCCAGGCCTGGAGGTATTCCCGGGAGCCGAGCGCCGGATGCAGGATGATCTTCTTCAGCGCCTCGACGGCTTGCGCCTCGTCGCCGGCGTCCCGGAAGTCCCTGGCGTCGGCGAACAGCTCCCACCCCTCGCCGGCGCTTCCCACGCTGAGCCATTCCTCCAGCGACAGGTCCCCGAAAAGAGTCTCCCGGGGCTCGATCTTGGAAGGAGCAGGCTTGCGCTTGAGCCACTTGAGCATTGCAGTGATCAGGCCCGTGTGCCGGCCGGGCGGTGCGGCTGTCCACGGAGTTGTGGCGGCGACTATAACTCAGGTGGCTCCGTTGCAGACCGCCGGAGCACATACGCCGTGTGCTGTGACCAGAGGCTCTTCTCCCGCGCCTCCGACAGACTCCGCTGCATCCGGCGGATCGTCCGCTCGATCAGCGAGCTCCCGCCGGCCAGCCCAACCCGGCCGGGAGCGGCGTACCGGTTGAGAAACTCCTGATTGGAAAGATCGGTGACTGCGACGATCGGCATGGTCTATTCGCGGGCTCCCCCGCGCCTCCTCTTCTGTTGCCTGACCCGATAGAGGCGCTCGGTGAAGCCGCCCTCGGTCGCAGTCCACGGACAGACACGGACGATCACAGACCTTCATGGACGACGAACCCGGAGCTTCTCTCTGTCCGTGTCTGTCCCTGTTGGTCGTGCCCGTCCGTGCTCCTCCCCTCACTTGCTCATCGTCATCGCGCGGAAATACAGGAACACATAATACCGCCCGAGCTCGGGGCTGCGCACCAGCTCGGCGTGGATGTCCCGCCCGTCCGGCAGGGTCGCCGGCACGATGTTGTAGGTGATGGTGTGCACCTGCACGGTGCCGCCCGCGTGCAGCCGGGGCAGGAGGGACTCTTTCGCGGAGGAGAATTCCGGTCCGATCTTCTTCGAGAGCTGCGCGGCATCGAGGCTCGCGGCGAGCGGGCCGTCGATGTCGTTGAGCGCTCCGAACGCCGTGCCGAGGTAGACGTAGGTGCGGTGGAGAGCCGCCAGGGCGTCGTCGTAGCTCTCTCCCTGGTAGAGCCGGATCTGGATCTGGTAGAGGCCCGCCGGACGGAACTGGAAGGCGATGTGCGCCTTCTGGCCCGCGAACTCCCCGTTCAACGTCTCCAGACCGCCGGCCGCCGATTGGATCTTGGTGTAGGGGCCGTATTGCGCGACCGCCTCGACCTCCGCCGGCTTCATCCCGAGCTTCCAGGGGCCATAGCCGTCACCCTCCGCATGAGCCACGGCAGGGAAGAGAAAGCAGAGGCTGAGAAGAAGAAGGTGGATCAGGACGGCGGCGGGCTGCAAGCGGCTGGGCATGGCTCGGGCTCCTTCACGGCGCGGCTCCGCGGGAAGCATAGCCGCTTTCGCGGGAGGCGGCGGCGCGGAGGAGACCGGCGAAGCGCCGCAGATGGTCTTCGGCGACGTCCGAAACAGCCCACCAGGTCATGCCGGACTGCGTCCAGTGGACGACGTGGAAGCCATTGCGCGAGGTCGCGGTGAGATCCGCGCGGGTCTCAGATATTCCGGCGGCCGGCCAGGTGAAGAGGTTGATCACATGGCGGTCGGAGTGGTAGACGAGGGCGGCCACGGGACGGTGAGCGACGTAGTCGAGCCGGCCTCCGGTGAGCGGAAAACCGTCCGCGGCGAGATCGATCACCACCGGCGCGTAGTCGAGCTTGCCGGTGAACCACGGCTTGACGGTGTGGCGGTCGGTCGACACCACGTCCGACGGATGGCCGGCGAGCAGCGAGCGCACGTGGCTTGCCACGACTTCATCGGCCGGCTCCGGAACGCCGGCACCTCGCGGTGGCCAGACACGGCCCACGCTCCAGGAGACGACGGCGACGAGCAGCAGGGCGGCGATCGCAGGCAGCCGGCCCCAGAGCGAGATGGCGGGCGCCGGCTCGTCCGCGTTCCTGCGGAGAGCACCGCGCAGGCCGCGCGTCTGCGCTGCCGAGGGGCGATGGCGGAGACCCGCACCGGCGATCGCCTCGCTGAGCGCTCTCTGGGCGTCGAGCGCGCGGGCGCAGTCCGGGCAGTCCGCCAGATGGCGCTCGAACGCGAGGGCGCTGGTCAGCTCCAGCTCGCCGTCCAGGTAGGCCGCGCGTTCCAGCTCGGTCTTGTCGCAGCTCGTGCTGTTCATGAGGTCCTCCGGACTCCGCGCTCGAGCAGAAACTCCTGCAGATGCCGGCGCGCCCGCGCCAGGCGCGACATGACGGTGCCGAGCGGAATTCCCACGATGGCGGCGATCTCCTTGTACGACATCCCTTCGATCTCACGCAGCACGATGACCTCGCGGAACGGCAGCGGCAGCGCCTCGAACGCCTCGTGCAGCAGCCGCGCGTCGGCGCGGCGCAACAGCTCCGCCTCGGGATCGGGACCGCCGCTCTCGACGGCGTGGATCTCGTCGTCGAACGGCGCCGCGATCTCCTGCCGGCGCTTCTGCTGTTGCAGCCAGGTGTAGAACGACCGGCGGACGATGGTGAGCAGCCAGGCGCGCGCGTCGGTGCCCTGGAAGCCGTCGAAGAACTGCACGGCGCGCAGGCAGGCGATCTGCCAGACCTCTTCCGCGTCCTGGTCGTTGCGGGTGAGCCAGCGGGCCAGGTTGTACGCCGCGTCCAGATGCGGCAGGATCGCCCGCTCGCAGCGGCTGCGGCGGTCGTCCTGCCGGAAGAAGAGATCGCGGATCCTGGTCAGCATCGGAGGGACGCTCGCCTCCGCGCCACCCTCGCACAAGCCGGCGCCGCTGTCCACCACCCCTCCCCTACTTCACATGCACTTTGATCGAGGTCTGGGGACCGGTCGGCACGTGCCCCTTGTCGACCATCTTGAGGGTGATGACGTGATCTCCGGGAGTCAATTTGGGCAGCGTGTAGATCCCCTTGAGATCGTGGATGCCCGGGCTGCGCTCGCCGTCCACCCAGACGTGGAAATGATCGTCGCCCGGTCCCAGGGTGATTTCGTACTGGAGCGGATACGGCTCGCCGGCGTCGATCTGCGCGTCGTTGGCCGGGCTGAGGATCTTGAGGCTTGCGGTCCCTGCGAGCGCGAGCGCCGGAAGGAGAAGGGAGAGAGCGAAGGGGAGGAGGAGTCGTTGGATCTTCATGGCGTTTTCCTTTCGGTTGGTGTTCGCCAGATCCAGACCGCGGAATCGCCGGTTTATTCCCCGGATTCTTCTCCGGACTGCTACTGATATCCCAACGCCTCGAGCGCCTTGCGCGTTTCGGGATCGACCGGGACGGGCGCCTTGTCCGGCGGACGGGTGCGCAGGAGCTCGAGTCGGAGCTGGGACTGCAACCAGCCGGCGCGCACCGCGTCGCCGGGGGCGAGGTCGGCCTGATCGTCCGGATCCGTCGCGCGGCGAAAGAGCTCGGGGCCGGCCGCGAGCTTGCGGCTGAACGGGAGGATGAGCTTCCAGCCGTCCGCCACCACGCTCATGCCGTCGCGCCCGTCGTAGCGGAGGTCGGAGAAGGCTTCGCGGTCCGGCGCCGCCGAGAGGGTGAAGAGATCGCTGCCCGGCAGGCCGTCGGGCGGCCGCAGCCCGGCGGCGCGGAGGATGGTCGGCAGGAGGTCGATCTGCTGCGCCAGGGTCGGTACCCGCTCCCCCGCCGTCTGCCGCGGCCATTTGACGATCAGCGGCACGTCGAGCGTCTCGGCATAGAGATTGTTGGCGTGGCCGAGGAAGCCGTGCTCGTCGAGCTCCTCGCCGTGATCGGCGACGAAGACGATGAGCGATTGATCATAGAGGCCGCGCCGCCGCAGCTCCGCCATCAGCTCGCCGAAGCTGCGGTCGTTGCCGGCCACCTCGGCGTCGTAGAGGGCGGCGAGCCGAGCGACGCGCCGGGTACGTTCCTCGCCGGGCGGCAGCGCGAAGGTGCGGCGGATCTCCTCGCTCGTCCCGGCGCTCGGCAGCACGCCGGGCGCGAAGCGCTGGAGCATCTCGACCGGCGGCTCGTACGGAGCGTGCGGATCGAGAGTATGGATATAGAGGAAGAACGGGGACGTCTCCCGGTGCGCGTCGAGCCAGGCGATCACCTGCCGGTTGACGTCGGCCGACGGCGACTCGGCGAGCATGTCGAAGTCGTCGAACCCCTGCGCCAGGCCGGTCGCCGCGCTGACGTGCAGGTTGGTGCTGAAAGCGGCGGTGCGGTAGCCGCCGCCATGCAGCAGCTCAGGGAGGGTGACCGCGGCGTCCGGCAGACGGTCGTCCAGCGTCTGCACGCCGTGGGCGTGCGGTCCCAGGCCGGTGAGCAGCGAGGTGACCGCCGGCCGCGTCCAGGTGGCCTGCGCCACCGCGCGCTCGAACAGGGTGGCGGTCCGCGCAAAGGCGTCGACGGACGGCGAGGTCGGCCGCGCCGCGCCGTAGCAGCCGAGACGGTCGGTGCGCAGAGCGTCGACCAGATAGATGATCACGTTCGGCCGCCCCGTCCACGGGCGCGGACGCGTTGCCGCCGCCGCCGTCCCGGCGGAGCGGGATCGCACGCCGCGTACCGCCGGCGCCTGCACCCACAAGCCGCCATCGCCCCCGACACCGCCGGCAGCCTGCGGCACGGCGCGCAACGCCAGGCGCACCAGGCTGCGGTCCGGCAGGTCGACGATCTGCGGCTTCGCGCCCGCGGACACCTCGTGGACCTCGCCCTGGCCGCCTTCCGCCTCAACCGCGACCTCCAGATGTCCGCCGGCTCCGCCGTAGACCTCCAGGCGCGGCAACGCCAGCTCGCCCCGATCGGGCACGTCCAGGAAGTAGACCAGCCCGGTGCCGAACGGCAGGTAGACGGCGCCCGGCTCGGAGCGCGGCGGATCGGGCTGGCGCACGGCGCGGAAGCGTAGCGCGTCCCACTGCACGGCGAGCCGGCGGTGCCCGGTGTCCGCGCGCGCCGCCGAGACGGTGCCGTAGCGGAACGCCAGACGGTTGGTGCCCGCCGTCACCGCCGCCCGCGGCAGCGCGATGACGTACTCCCGCATGCCCGGCGCCATCACCACCCGGCCGAGCGCGCGGCCATTGATCTCCACCCGCATCGACTGCGGCATGGCCAACGGAGCGCAGCGGATGGCGACCTGGAGATCGCGCGCAGCGGCGAGAAAAAACTCGACCACCGACGCGTCGCCCTGGCTCCAGACGTAGCTCATCCCGTCCGCCGTGACCTCGTTGCGCGACCAGCCGCTCACCAGCGCCGCCCGCGCCTCGCGCGTTCCGAAGTCGAGCCCGCCCAACTCGCTCCGCACCTCCGCCACGGGAAACAGTGCCACCAGGTCGTGGACCGTTTCGAGAGACGCCTGCGGACGCGAGCAGGCGAGAACGGAGAGGGAGAGGACCGCGGCGGCCCGGCGGAGGGTCGGCATGGCACGGAAGGTAGCACGAGGAGCAGGCCCCTTTGGCCCTTATGGGCGTTAACTTTACATCTCTAACACCACGCAGAGGGTGGCTCGGAAGCCGAGCCGTTGCAGCCTCACCCCCCTGGCCCCCCTCTCCCATCGCCCTCCCTTCCACCGGGAGAGGGGGGAAGAGCAAGCCAGGCCACGCTGCAAGAGCTGCAAGAGTTGGGCGGTGGCGCCCCTCTCCCGGCGGCGGGAGGGCGATGGGAGAGGGGACGGGGGTGAGGCTCCACGGTTTCTTGCGAGACACCCTCTAATATCCCAGCGCCCGCAGAGCCTTCCGCGTCTCTTCGTCGACCGGAGCGAGCCGCGCCGCGTGGCCTCCCTGGGTGCGCAGCATCTCCAGACGGATCTGCGCCCGCAGCCAGCCGGCGCGGATCTCGTTGTCGGCGGCGAGATCGTTCGTCTCCAGAGGATCGCTGTCGCGGCGGTAGAGCTCGGGAGCGGGACCGAATTTGCGGTTCAGCGGCACGATGAGCTTCCAGTCTCCCTGCACCACGCTCACTCCCTCGGCGCCCTCGTAGCTCAGGTGAGAGAACGCGTTCCGCCGCGCCGGCCAACGCGCGGAGGACGGCGCCGCGGCGAGAGCAGCGAGATCGATACCGGGCAGACCCTGCGGCGGGCGCAAGCCGGCGGCGGCGAGGATCGTGGGGAGCACGTCCACCTGCTGCGCCGGGAACCTCACCCGCTGCCCGTGCGTCTGGCCGGGCCATTTGACGACGAGCGGAACGTCCAGCGTCTCGCGGTAGAGATTGTTGCCGTGGCCGAGCGCGCCGTGCTCGTCGAATTCCTCGCCGTGATCGGCAAGGAAGACGATCATCGTCGAGCCGTCCAGCCCTTTCCGCCGCAGCACCCCGAGCAGCGCCCCGAAGCTCCGGTCGTTGGTCGCGACCTCGGCGTCGTAGAGCGCGGAGAGCTGGCTGATCCGGCGCGCCCGTTCCTCACCTTGCAGACCATAGGCGCGCTGGACCTCCGCCAGCGTGCCGACCGGCAACGGCACCCCGGGAGCGAAACGCTGCGCCATCTCGACCGGCGGCTCGTAGAGAGCGTGCGGATCGAGCGTATGGATATAGAGGAAGAAGGGAGCCGATCCGCGTTGGCCGTCCAGCCAGCGCACCACGTGCTGATTGACCACGTCGGAGCGCGCCGCGCCGGGCAGCAGCTCGAAGTCGGCGAAGCCCTGCGCCAGACCGGTCGCCGCGCTGACGTGCGGATTGGTGCTGAAACCGGCGGTCTGATACCCGGCGGCGCGCAGCATCTCGGGCAGCGTCACCGCCTCGTCCGCCAGCCGGTCGTCGAGCGTGCGCACCCCATGCGCCAGCGGCTCGAGGCCGGTGAGCACCGAGGTGACCGCCGGCCGCGTCCAGGACGACTGCGCGACCGCTTTCTCGAACAGCGTCGCCGTCCGCGCGAAGGTGTCGAGAGACAGCGAAACGGGCTTGGTCGCGCCGTAGCACCCGAGCCGATCGGCGCGCAGGGTGTCTACCAGATAGACGATGATGTTCGGATGCCGCGGCCCGGCGGCCGGGCGGACCGCCGCCGGCCGGCTCTCCTGGGGCACGCGAACCGCGAGCACCGCCGGCGCGGAGAGCCACAGCCCGCCGTCCGCACCCGCAGCCGGCGCCACCGCCCGCAGCGAGAGACGGATCAGGCGCTCCCCGTCCCCCGGCAGCTCGACCGTGCGCGCTGCCGCATCCGGCGCCAGCTCCCGCGCCTCGGCCTTCCCCCCTTCCTCCTGGACCTCGACCGCCAGCCGTCCACCCGCCGCGCCGCGGCCCTCGATCTTCGGCAGGCTCAGCGCGCCCGCCGCCGGCAGATCCAGAAAAAAGTCGACGCCGCTACCGAAAGGAATCAGCAACCCGCCCGCCTCACCGCGCGGCGCCTCGGCACCGGACGCCCGTGCCGGCCCGAACCGCAACGCGCTCCACTGCACCGCGAGCCGGCGGTGGCCGTTCTCCCGACTCGGCTCGGACACGGCGCGGTAGTGGAACGCCAGCCGGTTCGTCCCGGCCACCAAAGCCACCCGGGGAAGAGACAACACATAGTCGCGCATCCCCGGCGCCATCTCGACGGTTCCGAGTCCCCGTCCGTTGACCTCCACCTGCATCGCCTGCGGAGCCCCCTCCAATGGAGCACACCGGATCGCGACCTGGAGATCGCGCGGCGCACTGAGGAAAAATTGCAGAACCGACACTTCCCCCTGGCTCCACACAAACGCCGCGCCATCCCTGGAACGCTCATTGCGCGACCACCCGCTCGCCAGAAAAGCCCGCGCCTCGAACGATCCGAAGTCGACCCCTCCCACCTCGCGCCGCACCTCCCCCGCCGGCAGCAGCGCCACCAGGTCATATAGCGGCGCCCGTGGCATCCGCGGCTCCTTCTTCACCGGCGAGCAGGCCGCAAGGCAGAGCACGAGGGCCAGTCCGGCCCGGCGGAAGATCGACATCGGCCGGGACGGTAGCACAGGGGCCGGCGAGCACGCTTCCGGTCATCCTGGCGGATGAAGACTGCCTGACGGCGTCAGGCGGCCCCGGCAAAGACCTTTTCGACCGCTTCGGGGACGGCGATGGGGACAAAGTAGTCGGTGGGATAAAGATAGTCCTCGCCGGACTCGTCAATGACCCGAATCAGTCCGTCTTTTTCTGCCCTCGGATCGGCCAGACGCTGGTAGATCTTCCGGGGCTCCAGCGACGCAGGATACTCGGCGTTGTCGATACAGACCACGTAGCTTGTTTCTTCGTGTGTCATAGGTTAGTCCACGTAGCGCTTGATCTTGAGGTCTCGCCGTCCGATTCCATGAGTGAGCCTCATACCAGTGTAGCTCCACCCGCCGGATTGCCCCATTGCGGAGCTCGACGAGGCCGTAGCCTTTTCTCTTGCGCCATTGACCGAGCCCGTATGTCTTGTTCAGCCGGGCGGAGTCCCGAACGGAGCTGCCTTCGGCGATCGTCGTGGACGCTTCAATCTCGCCCACGAGCCGGAAGGTCTCCACGCGGCTATTGTAGCTCCTCCGGCGCTCCGGCCGTTCGATCCCCAGCGCGGCGCGGCGGCCTTTCGACGAGACATCCGTGTCCGCCGATGACTCACCCGTGTCCGGCAATAACTCACCTCCGTCCGGAAATTACGGGGGACAGCTCTCCAACGGCTCGGGGCGGTCCGGCAATGACGGGTCCTGGTCCGACAATAACTCGTTTTGGTCCGATAATAACGTGCGGCAGTCCGACAATGACGCGGTTCGGTCCGACAATAACTCGCTGCTGTCCGGAAATAACGGAGGGCCGTCATTCCACCAAGCACGACCCTCATGCCATCACGCACGACCGCGACGCCACTACGTACGACCCTCACTGCATCACGCACGACAGTCACTGCACTACGCACGACACTCACTGCATTACGTACGACAGTGACGCCACTGCGCACGACACCCACTGCATTACGTACGACAGCGACGCCACTGCGCACGGCACTCACTGCATCACGCACGACAGTGACGCCACTCTGCTCGACACCCACTGCACTGCGCACGACAGCGACGCCACTGCGCACGGCACCCACTGCATCACGCACGGCAGTGACGCCACTCCGCTCGACCGTCATGCCACCGCGCGCGGCGGCCACGCCAACGCGCCCGGCCGGCACGCCCGGTCTCCCGCCACTTCCCACCCAACCCTTCCGCCTGCTAGGATTTCGAAAAATTGCGAACCGAGCATCCCGGCGGCAGGAGCGGACTGATGAGGAGGTCGGGAGCGGAGGGAGAGGCGTTGACGTCGCGAGAGCCTGGCCGGCCGATCACGATCCTCCATTTGTCCGACCTGCGGTTCGGCTGGAACCACCCGTTCGGCCGGCTCGCTCCGTTGCCGATGGACGACTCGTTCGGGTCGATGCTCGCCCATCTGCTCGCCGACGTGGGGAGCCTCTATGACGAGGAGACGAAGCCGGTCGAGCCGGATCTGCTGCTGATCACCGGCGATATCACCCATGGCGCGAAGCCTTCCGAGTTCCGCGACGCGTTGCGCTTCATCGACGGTCTCGCCCGCGGTCTCGGCCTGCCGCTCGACCGGGTGGCCGTGGTGCCCGGCAACCACGACGTGAGCCGCGACGCGTGCGCCGCCTACTTCAGCCTCTGCCGCGCCGAGGAGAGCGAGCCGCGGCGGCCGTTCTGGCCGAAATGGCGGTTTTTCGCGTCGTTCTTCAAGGATCTCTACCGCGACGCCTCGACCGCCACCTTCACCGAGGCACAGCCGTGGACGTTCTTCGAGGTGCCGGAGCTCAAGGTGGTGATCGCCGGGCTCAACTCGACGATGGCCGAGAGCCACCGCGACGAGGACCACTACGGCTTTCTCGGCACGGCGCAGATCGCCTGGTTCGCCCGCGAGCTCGAGCAGGTGCGCCACAACGAGTGGCTGCGCATCGGCGCCGTGCACCACGATCTGCGCGGCGAGCCGACCCGGCCCGAGGAGCGGGTGAAGGATCAGAGCGATCTGCTGGTGGCTCTCGGCGAGCGGGTGAGCCTGTTCGTGCAGGGGCACACCTGGGACGGCCGCCCCGAGCTGCTGTCGGGCGAGATCCCGGTCTTCGCCGCCGGCAGCGCGGCGCCGCGCACCGACCGCGGGACGGACGAGACGTCGAACCAGTATCAGGTGTTGCAGATCCGCAAGGACCGCATCCGCCGCTGGACCCGCATCTGCTCGCCCGGCCGTTCGATGTGGCGCGACGATCCGCGCGGCAACACGGTGCTCAACCTGCGGCTGCCGCAGACCGAGGCGACGTTCCACGAGCTCTCCGACACCACCCGGCGGTGGATGAAGGAGCAGGCGGCGGTGACCGCCAAGGCGTCGACGGTCTCGTCCGGGCCGCCGACCGGACCGGTGGTGCTCTCGCCGGCTCTCCTGCTGGCCCGCGACCGCGACGACTTCCTCACCCGCGTCGGGGTGGTCTGCCGGCTGCGCGAAAAGGCCAGCGCCGAGGTGCGGCGGATGCGCGAGGGGCGGCCGCCGCTCGAATACCTGCGCATCACGGTGCAGGACGGCGGCATCACCCGCGTCTATCCGGTCGGCGCGGTCGACCGCGCGGTGACCTGGGACGATCTGATCACCTTCGTCGACCGGGTGTGCTCGCGCTATCTGGAGAACGACACCGGTCTCATCTCGCGGCTGGTCTACTCCTCCGTCGAGCCGGCATCGGAGGAGTTGGTGCGCGAGGCCACGGCGCGCCGGGTGCACCTGTTGAGCTTCCGCCAGCTCCAGGACGTGATCGACTTCCGCTCCCTGCTCGCCAAGCAGACCCGCCGCCTGGAGACCGATCAGGTCTACTACCCGGGCCACTACGTGACGCAGCGCATGCGTTTCGAGGATGGCGATCCGGCGAGCGGCACCGACGACGCGATGGCGCACATCCTCGAATGGCTGGAGGCTCCCGAGGGGCGGTTCATTCTCATCCTCGGCGACTCGGGCACGGGCAAGACCTTCCTTCTCCGCGAGCTGGCGCGCCGCATCGCCGAGGAGACCGGCAAGCCGGGCGGCAAGGCGAAGCAGCCGCTGATTCCGATCCTCATCGAGATGCGCCATCTGGAGAAGAGCCGCTCGCTCGACCAGCTCCTCGGCCAGCACTTCGCGCAGGAAGGGATGGAGGACTTCTCGCCGTCGCGCTTCCGCTACATGCTCGGCCAGGGGCGGATCGCGCTCCTGTTCGACGGCTTCGACGAGCTGGTGCTGCGGGTCACCTACGACCGCGCCGCCGATCATCTGGAGACCCTCCTCCAGGCCGCCATCGGCGCCGCCAAGGTGATCGTCACCAGCCGCAAGCAGCACTTCATCTCGGACCGCCAGGTGAAGATGGCGATGGGCGAGCAGGTGGACCAGGTGGCGGGCCGGCGGATCGCCACCCTGCTGCCGTTCGACCGCGCGCAGATCTCCCGCTTCCTGGAGCGCTACTGCGGCGACCGCGAACGGGCGGAGAGGCGCTTCCAGCTCCTCGAGCAGGTGCGCCTGCTCGGTCTCGCGGAAAACCCGCGCATGCTCGGGTTCATCGCCGATCTGCCGGAAGAGGACCTGCTCAAGGCGCGCAAGAACGAGGAGGAGATCTCGGCGCCCAAGCTGTACGAGATCCTCTTGAAGCGCTGGCTGGAGCACGAGCACTGGCGGGTCAACCAGCGCGGCGCGCACCCGGCGCTCAGCGTCGAGCAGCGCTGGAAGGCGGTGACCGAGCTGGCGCTGCACCTGTGGCGGGCGATCGACCGCAAGGTGAGCCTGGGCGAGCTGACCAAGGACGTGGCGCTGGTGCTCGAGGCGCTCACCGAAAGGCAACGCGAGACGGCGGCCTTCCAGGTCGGCTCGGGGACGCTGCTGGTGCGCGACGAGGAGGGAAACTTCTCGTTCATCCACCAGTCGGTGCTCGAATGGCTGGTGGCGCGCTCGGCCGCCGAGCGGGTCAAGGAGGAGCAGCCGCCGGAGATCCTGGCGGTGCGCGAGGCGTCGGACCTGATGCTGGAGTTCTTCGCCACCCTGGCCGAGAAGGACCGCGCGGTGCGCTGGGCGCGCCTGGTGCTCTCCGGCGACGCCTTCCCGGGCGCCAAGCAGAACGCGATGCGCCTGCTCAAGCTGCTCGAAAAGGAGGTCGAGAAGCAGCTCGATCTCTCCGGGCGCGATCTGCGCGGGCGCGACGAGTCGGGGCAGGACTACTCGAAGGGGAACTTCGAGGGCGCCGACCTCTCGGCCGCTCGGCTGGTGGGCACGGTGCTGAGCGGCGCCCGCATGGCCGGCGCCCGGCTGCTCGGCGCCGACCTGACCCGCGCGCAGCTCGACGGCGCCGATCTCTCGAAGGCCGACCTGACCGGCGCCCGCCTGCTCGGCGCCAACCTGAAGGGCGCCAAGCTCGACGGCGCGGTGCTGCGGCGGGCGAAGCTGGTCGGCGCGGTGTTTGGCGATCGCGATAAAATCGACCAGAAGTCTTTCGATTCCTGCGACACCTACGGCGCGGCGCTCGCCCTGCCGCCCAAGGTGCAGGCGGTGGTGGCGGCGGCGTTTCCGGTGGCGGCGGTGGCGTGGAACAGCACCGGCGAGCTGCTCGCCGCGGGCGCCGGCAACGCGGTGCAGCTCTGGGACACGGTGGCAGGCCGCGAGGTGCGCCGCTTCCTCGGCCATGCGGGACGGGTGCTCGGCGTCGCCTTCGCGCCGGACGGCAACTTCGTGGCCAGCGCCGCGGAGGACGGCACGGTCCGCCTGTGGGACGTGGTGACCGGCGAGGAGGCCCACTGCCTGAGCGGCCACACCGGCGCGGTGTGGAGCGTCGCCTATTCGCGCCAGGGGAAGCTGCTGGCGAGTGCTTCGGCGGACGGCTCGGCGCGCGTCTGGGAGGTGGCCGGGCATCATGAGCTGCACCGCCTGAAAGCGCACCGCGGCGCGGTGCGCTGCGCCACCTTCAGCCCCGACGGCTCCACCCTCGCCACCGGCTCCGAGGACGCCACGGTCCGCCTGTGGAACGTTCAATCCGGCACCGAGGAGCTGGCGGTGAGCCGCCACGGCGGGCCGGTCCTCGCGGTCGACTTCCGGCTCGATGGCCGCTACTTCGCGAGCGGCTCGGAGGACCGCACCGCCCGCGTGTGGGACCTCGAAGGGCGCGAGCTCTGCCGCTTCCAGGGGCACGAGGGGAGCGTGCTCGGCGTCGTCTTCAGCCCCGACGGCCGCGCCATCGCGAGCGCGGCGGACGACCGCACGGTGCGCCTGTGGGACCTCACCACCAAGCGCGAGGTGCGCTCGCTCGTTGGCCACGAGGGGCCGGTGACGGCGGTCGCCTTCAGCCCCGACGGCCGCCGCATCGCGAGCGGCTCGGAGGACCGCTCGGTGCGCCTGTGGGACCGCGCCACCGGCCAGGAGGCGCGCCAGCTCACCGCCTGGCGCGGCGGCGTGTGGAGCGTCAGCTTCAACCAGGACGGCCGCGGCCTGGTGAGCCTCGCCGACGACCGTTCGATCCGCTACTGGGACGTGCTCTCCGGGCAGACCGTGCAGCGCCTCAAGGGACACCCGAGCTGGGAGCGCAGCGCCGCCTTCAGCCCCGACGGCAACCGCCTCGCCGGTGTCGCGGGCGGCGACGCGGTGCGCCTGTGGAACCTGCAGACCGGCCAGGAGCTGCAGCGCTTCGTGGGCCACGAGGGGCGGGTGCTGGCGGTCGCCTTCAGCCCCGACGCCAAGAGCCTGGCGAGCGGCTCGGCGGACAAGACGCTCCGCCTGTGGGACATCGAAAGCGGGCGCGAGCGGCGGCGCTGCCTCGGTCACCAGAGCCCGCTCTTGAGCGTCGCCTTCAGCCCCGACGGCAACCGGCTGGCGAGCGCCTCGGAAGACCGCACGGTGCGCCTGTGGGACATCGCGACCGGGCGCGAAGCGCGGCGCTTCGTGGGCCACCAGGGGCCGGTGGGGCACCTCTCGTTCAGCCCCGACGGCAAGAGTCTCGCGAGCGCTTCGGCGGACCGTACGGTACGCCTCTGGGAGGTGGCGAGCGGCATGGAGACGCACTGCCTGACCGGCCACCAGGGGACGGTGCTGGCGGCGGCCTTCAGCCCCGACGGCAAGCTCCTGGCGAGCGCTTCGATGGACGGCACGGTGCGCCTGTGGAACGCCCTCGCGCCGCGCGAGACCCGGCGCCTCGACGGTCACGCCGGACCGGTGTGGAGCGTCGCCTTCAGCCCCGACGGCAAGCTCCTGGCGAGCGGCGCCGACGACAACACGGTGCGCCTGTGGGACGCCCGCTCCGGCGTGCCGGTCGCCGTCTTCGCCCTGCTTCCCGAAGGTTGGGCCGCCACCACGCCGAATGGCCGCTACAAGCTCGGCGGCACCCCGGCCGGCGGCTTCTGGCACGTCATCGGCCTCTGCCGCTTCGAGCCCGGTGAGCTCGACGCGCACGTCCCCGGTCTGCGTCTGCGCCCCGCGGCGCCGCTTCTCGAACCCGCCCTGGCGCCGGTCTAGGACGGTTTTCGCACCATGATCGACCCGACGCGTCCGCTCACCCTGCTCCACCTCTCCGAGCTCCGCTTCGGGCGTGGGGGTGAAGCTGCCGACACCCTCGCCGCCCGCCTGGCCGCCGACCTCGCCGGCCTCCGCGTCTCTCCCGACCTCGTGGTGGTGACCGGCGACCTGTCGGAGACCGCGCGGCCGTCGGAGCTGCGCGAGGCGCTGCGCTGTCTCGCCCGTCTCGCCGAGGTGCTGCGGCTGCCCCGCCACCGGGTCGTGCTGGTGCCCGGCGACCGCGACGTCAACCTCGACGCCTGCGCCGCCTACTGGAGCGACTGCCAGGCCGCCGAGCAGGAGCCGGTGCCCCCGTACCGGCCGAAATGGCGCACCTACGCCGCCGCGATCCAGGGCTTCCACGACGGCAGCTCGGCCGCCTCCGGCTCCTCCGATACCGCCTTCAGCGAGCGCGTTCCCTGGAACCTGATCGAGCTGCCGGATCTGCGCCTCGCGGTCGCCGCGCTCAATTCGACGGTCGCCGAGAGCCACCGGCCGGAAGACCACTACGGCTTCCTCGGCACCGAGCAGCTCCACTGGTTCGCCGAGCGCCTCGAGCCCTACCGCGGGCGCGGCTGGATCACCGCCGCCGCCCTGCACCATCCGGTCTACGCCCTGCGCGACGCCGACGCCCTGCGCGAGATCCTGGGCGGCCGCCTCGACCTCATCCTGCACGGCCAGGCGGACGGCGTCGCCATCGACCGTCTGACGCCCGACTCGCCCAGCGCTCCCGGCGCTCCGGTCGTCGCCGCCGGCCAGCCGGAGGACGACACCTCGTCGCTCCACCACTACCGGGTGCTCCGCCTGGAGCCCGGCCAGCTCTCGGTGCGCGGGCGCGCCCTGCCGGCCGGCCGCGACATCCCGGCGGTCGCCGAGGGGATCGAGATCCAGGGCTATGCCAGCTTCCCCGTCGCGGCGTTCCCGCCGGAAGACGGCCCCTCCCGGCGGCCGGGCGACCGCACCGAGGAGCGGCCGGGCGACGGACCGGAGGAGCGGCTGGAGGAGAGCTCCGAGCGCGACGACTTCCTGGCCCGGGTGGAAGCCGCCTGCCGCATCCGCGAGCCGGGCGCCGAGGTGCGCCGGATGCGCGACGGCTGGCCGCCGATCGAATACCTGCGCGTCTCGCGCTCCGAAGGCGGCATGGCCCGGCTCTATCCGGTCGGCATCCTGGAGCAGGGAGCCGACGCCGCAGATGGCTCCGGCACCGCCGGCCTGGCCAGCCTCGCCGCCTTCACCGACCGCATCGACGCCGCCTACCGCGAAGCCGACAGCGGTCTCGTCTCGATCCTCGTCTACGGCGGCGACAAGCAGGTGTCACCCGAGCTGGTGCGCACCGCCGCGGCGCGGCGGATCCGCCTGATGAGCTTCCCGGAGCTCCAGGGGCTGATCGACTTCCGCGCCTACGTCGAGCGGCAGAGCGCGCGGCTGCGGCAGGATCCGGTCTACCCGCCGTCGCTCTACGTGCCGCAGCGGATGCGTTTCGCCGCCGGGCGGCACGAGGAGGAGACCGGCGACGCCGCGGCCACCCTGCTCGACTGGCTCGCCTCGCCGCACGGCCGCTTCATCCTCGCCGTCGGCGACTCCGGCACCGGCAAGAGCTTCCTGCTGCGCGAGCTGGCCCGCCGCCTCGCCGGGCAGGGCGGCCTCATCCCCATCCTCATCGAGCTGCGCCATCTGGAGAAGGTGCGCAGCCTCGACCAGCTCCTCGGCCAGCACTTCGCCCGCGAAGGCGTCGAGGACTTCTCCCCCGGCCGCTTCCGCTACATGCTGGAGCAGGGCCGGATCGCGCTCTTCTTCGACGGTTTCGACGAGCTGGCGACGCGGGTCACCTACGCGCGCGCCGCCGAGCACTTCGACACCCTGCTGCAAGCCGCGGCGGGCGCCGCCAAGGTGGTGGTGACCAGCCGCCGCCAGCACTTCGAATCGGAGAGCCAGGTGAAGACCCTGCTCGGCGAGCAGGTGGACCGCCTGTCCGGCCGCCGGATGGCGCTCCTGCAACCGTTCGACCGCGAGCAGATCCGCGCCTTCCTGGTGCGCCTGACCGGCGACGAGACGCTCGGCGCGGAGCGCCTCGCCATGCTGGAGCAGGTGGGCGATCTGCTCGGCCTGGCGCACAACCCGCGCATGCTGGCGTTCATCGCCGAGTTGCCGGAGGAGCGCCTGCGTCGCGCGCGCACCATGCAAGGCGAGATCACCCCCGCCTCGCTCTACCGCCTGCTGCTCAGCCGCTGGCTCGGCCAGGAGCTCGACCGCGCCCATCCCGAGAGCCTCACCCAGCCGCCGCTCCTCTCCTTCAGCGAGCGGCTGGAGGCGGTCACTCGCGTCGCCCTCCGCCTGTGGCGCAGAGAAGATCCGTCGCTCGACCTCGCCGACCTCACCGAGGAGGTCGGCCGGGCGGTGGCCGGGCTGCGCCGCGGTCCGATCGACGCCGAGGCCGCCGCGTTCCAGGTCGGCTCCGGCACGCTGCTGGTGCGCGACGAGGGGGGGAGCTTCTCCTTCCTCCACCCGTCGATCCTCGAATGGCTGGTGGCCCGCCGGGCGAGCGAGGAGCTGGCGATGAACGGGCCCGCCGAGACGCTCGCCCTGCGCGACATGTCGCCGCTGATGGCCGATTTCTTCGTCGCGCTCGCCGGCCGGGAGACCTCGCTCGCCTGGGCGCGCCGCGCGCTGCTGAGCGATGTTCAAGACGGCCGGGACGGTCGCGACGTGCGCGACGCGACCAAGGGGAACGCGTTCCTCGTCCTGCGCCGGCTCGGCGAAGAGATGCGTGAGCCGGTGAACCTCGCCGGCCGCGACCTGCGCGGCAAAGATCTCTCCGGCGAGGAGCTGGCCGGCGCCGACCTCACCGCGGCCGACCTCTCGGCAGCCCGGCTGGTGGGCGCCCGGCTCACCGCCGCGCGCCTGACCCGCGCCCGCCTGCGCGACGCCGACCTCTCCAACGCCCGGCTCGACGGCGCCGACCTGCGCGACGCCGAGCTGACCGGCGCGCGGCTGCTCGGCGCCGACCTGCGCGGCGCCCGGCTCGACGGCGCCGTGCTGCGGCGCGCCAAGCTGATCGGCAGCCTGCGCGGCGACGCCAGCCTGGAGAGCAGCGATCTCACCGGCGCGGCCCTCGCCGTGCCGCCGCAGATCGAAGCCTCCGTCGACGCCGCGCTCCCCTGCCACGCCATCGCCTGGAGCCCGGACGGCGACCTCCTCGCCACCGGCGAGGGGCGCTTGGTGCGCCTCTGGGAAGTGGCCACCGGCCGCGAGCTGCGGCGCCTCACCGGCCATGAGGGCACGGTGAGCGCGGTCGCCTGGAGCCCGGACGGCAGACTGCTCGCCAGCGCCTCGCACGACCGCACCGTCCGCCTCTGGGAGCCGGCCACCGGCCGCGAGCGCGCCCGGCTCTGGGGGCACACGAGCTGGGTGTCCAGCGTCGCCTTTCAACCGGCAGCCGGCCTCGCCGGCGGCCTCCTGGCCAGCGCCTCCTACGACCGCACGGCGCGGCTCTGGGATCTGCGCACCGGCCGCGAGACCCGCTCCCTGCCCGGTCACGGCTCCTGGGTGCTCTCCGTCGCCTGGAGCCCGGACGGCCAACGCCTCGCGACCGGTTGCGCCGACGGCACCATCCGGCTGTGGAGCCCGGCCACGGCAGATCTCACCCGCGAGCTGCGCGGGCATGAGGATTGGGTGCGCAGCATCGCCTTCGGTGCGTCCGGTCTCCTCGCCAGCGCCGCCGAGGACCGCACCGTGCGCATCTGGGAGACCGCCACCGGCCGCGAGCTGCACCGCCTGACGCATCTCGACAAAGTCCACGCCGTGGCCTGGAGCCCGGACGGCACCGCCCTCGCGAGCGCCTCGGAAGACCGCACCGTCCGCCTGTGGGACCCGCGCACCGGCCGCGAAGAGCGGCGCGGCATCGGGCACACCGGCAGCTTGCACGGCATCGCCTGGAGCCCGGACGGCAAGCTCCTGGCGACCGGCTCGTCCGACCGCACCCTGCGGATCTGGAACGCCGCCATCCTGCAGGAGGTCCGCCGCTTTCCCGGTCAGGAGCACTGGGTCTCCGGTCTCGCCTTCGGGCCGGGGGGCGTCAGCCTCGCCGCCGCCTCGCACGACGGTATCGCGCGCCTGTGGGACGTGCGCACCGGCCGCCAGACCCGGCGCTTCCGCGAGCCCGGCCAGCGGCTCTGGGGGATCGCCTTCCGCGCCGACGGCTGGACCCTCGCCGGCGCCTGCGAGGACGGCACCGTCGCCCTCTGGTCGGTGGTCGATCCCGGCACCGATCCGCCGGCGGTCCGCCGCCTCGAAGGGCACCAGGGCCGGGTGTTCGCGGTCGCCTGGAGCCACGACGGCACCGCCCTCGCGAGCGGCTCGGCCGACCGCACGGTCCGCCTGTGGAACGCCGCCACCGGCCGCGAGTTGCACCGCCTCGCGGGAGCGGCGAGCGGCGTCCGCGCCCTCGCCTGGAGCCCGGACGGCTACTCCCTCGCCGCCGCCTCGGGAGATCCGGTCCTGCGCCTCTGGGACACCGGCACCGGCGACGAGATCCGCCGCCTCTCCGGCCACGAGAGCAACGCCCTCTCGGTCGCCTGGAGCCCCGACGGCCGCAGCCTCGCCGCCGGCTGCATCGACGGCGCCACCCTGTGCTGGGATCTCGCGAGCGGCGACGAAACCCACCGCTTCAAAGGCCACACCGAAAGCGTCTGGGCCCTCGCCTGGAGCCCGGACGGCCGCCACCTCGCGAGCGGCTCCTTCGACGGCACCGTGCGCCTCTGGGACCTCACCATGGGTATCGAGGCGCACCGTTTCGACGCCCACGCCCACCGCGTCCTCTCCCTCGCCTGGAGCCCGGACGGCACCCTCCTCGCGAGCGGCTCCGCCGACAACACCATCCGCCTCTGGGACATCGCCACCGGCCGCTGCCGCGCCGTCCTCGGCCTGCTCGCCGAAGGCTGGGCCGCCTTCACCCCCGACGGCCGCTACAAGCTCGGTGGCCTCCCCGCCGGAGGCTTCTGGCACACCATCGGCCTCTGCCGCTTCGAGCCCGGAGAGCTGGACCCCTGGGCGCCGGGGCTGCGGATGGAGGACGAGGAGGGGTTGGGATGAGAGCTATCCTGGCATTGACACCTCGCGAGCCTGCGCATAGGATGCGATCATTCAATAGGAGATCCCCAATGAATAAAAGCTCAGAGATGTCTCGCAGAGTCTTCGGTAGACAGCTCGCCGTCGAGTTGCCGGAGAAGAAGCTCGCCAAAGTTGCAGGCGGTGATGCACCCGTTGAGACTGATACCTTCAGCACCTGTGACGGCACAGTTACCCACGACCCGCGCTCCGGCAGAGACTGTACCGGCACCACCGACGATGTAGCGTTCCCGCCGATCTGAGTTTAGAGCCAGGTGGTGGTAGAGACTGCGTAGGCAACACTGATTCCATAGAGATCTGACAAACCACCCCCGTCTGCCCGTGGGCGATCCGTTGATGTTGGAAAGTCAGCAGCGTTGGCCTTCTGTCCTGATTGCCACGAATCCAAAGGACGCGGACTCATTTCTCGTCCAGGAGGCCTTGCGTCAGAAAGGTGTTCGCGCCGAGCTGGCGCACCTTTCGGACTTCCCGAGCCACGCAACGGCTTCGCTTTACGTCGAGTCTTCCACACCCGCAGACGACCGATGGCTTCTTCTCAACAGACGGCTTGGAACGGACACACCCGTGCTGGCAACAGTCTGGTGGCGTCGGCCGGAGCGACCCGTGATCCCGCCTGATGTTCATTCCGATGATAGAGAGTTCGTCCGCCAAGAGACAACCAAATTCATCCTTGGACTTTGGCATCACCTTCCAAAGGGTACCGTCTACGTCAACTCTCCTGCTCATGCCCTCGAGGCCGACCGCAAGCCGTACCAACTGAGGATCGCGCGCGAGATTGGCTTCGCGATTCCACCCACGCTCTTCAGCAACGACCCTGCAGAGATCAGAGCGGCGCTCCAGAAATGGGGCGGCCGGGCAGTTTATAAACCCTTCGGCAGTGTTCATAACTTCTGGTTCGATTCCGATCGACAAAAACTACTTGCTCTTTTCACGGCGGCCATTGACGAGAGTTCCCTTCCAGATGACAGGACCCTCTCCCTGACACCAGGCATTTATCAGCCTATCCTCCCAAAAGCCTTTGAGCTGCGAGTCACGGTCTTCGGGAGCTCGGTTTTTTCAACAAAAATATTTTCCCAAGAACAAGAAGAAAGCAAAATGGACTGGCGTAATGGCCAGCACACCTTGAAGTATGAGGCCGTCCCGACCTCATCAAACCTGAGGAAACTCTGCCTCTCAATGCTTCGCCGGCTTCGCCTGCTCATGGGCTGTTTCGACTTTGTCGTCACCCCGCAGGGTGATCTGATTTTCCTAGAGATCAATGAGGGTGGTCAGTTTCTCTGGTTGGAGAAGCTTACAGGAACACCCCTCCTCGACGCCTTTAGTGATTTTCTGATCGACACACGCAAAGACTTCCGGTGGAGGCGGCCTGCAAAGCCTCTTCGGCTTCAGAACGTCCAGGCGATTGCCGCCGAAAACATGGCGCGAGCCGCCGAGGTCCACGTGGTACCGGAGCCGCAAGTTCGAATCGAGGACGCCCCGCCGACAGTCCCTATGGAGCACAGTGAACAACATGCCCCTCAATAGTCTTTCCGCGGTTTCATTCCTTGTCGCAGCTCTCTACTTTTGCCCTGCTGCGACGGCGCGTCAAGAGACACTGGGGAGCATGGACGTCTTTGGAGTGAGTCCAGACTCCATCGCTGAGATCGAACGCTGCTTCGGTGACGCCGCGAGAGTCTACGCCTTCGCCACCAGCGCTGGCGACCCGCAGCTCGCTCGCGAGCTTGAAGAGAAGCTGGAGAAGAGGATCAAAGAGGCCGGAGGCTTCGAGACTGTCGAGATAACGGTCGTGCATTCCTTTGAGCCGAACGCTCCCGCTCATCTGACGTTCAACATCACATTGGCCTCGAAGAAGCCCGCGGTCGAGTACCTGCCGGAGCCGAAGGACGAAGTTCAGGATCCCGACGGCTTGCTGGCGAGTTGGAAGGAATACGAAAAGCTCGGCAAGATGCTCGACTTTGCTGGAGAGATCCCTGACTTTCCTGCCTGCCCAGTGCACCACTGCCTCTTCGGCTTCGATCATCTCAAGCTCCGCGCGTTCGGCGAGAAGTTCTCCCGCCTAGTGCCTGTCGATCGCGATGCGTTGATCAAGGTATTGCAGACAGATAAAGACGAGAAGGATCGCGCCGCCGCGGCCTACCTCCTGGCCCACCTGCATGGCGCCCAGGATGTGTTGAGCGCTTTGCTCCCGCGGCTACGAGATCCGGACGCCCGAGTCCGCAACAGCATCCTGCGGGTCGTGGCCATCATGGCCGAGCATGGAGAGGCCAACACGGTTGACATCGAGCCCATCCTCCCCTTCCTTGTGTCGCAATCCCTCACCGACCGGAACAAGGCCGTCAGCATCGTCGCCGCTCTGGCGGGAAACCGCAGCCGCCGTAAGCTTCTGATGCAGCGATCCGGCTGCGACCTCGTGCGCCTGCTGGAGACCGAGCAGCCGAATCAATCGCTCTACGCTCATGAGGCGCTGGTGAAGCTGCACGATACCGACTTGGGCGCCAAGAGCCCTGCACTTTGGAGGCGATGGCTCAAGAGCCAGGGTGTAGTTTGCCAGGCGGAGCCGCGGATCGGTGAAGGGAAGCTGTGCCCAGTGCAGCGGCGCCGAGAGAAGGGACCGTCCTCTTCCGTAGACTCTCCCCTCTCCTCGGGTAGACAGTCCGGAAGCCTCTTGCCAGGGGAGTGAGCCCGGCCTCAGAATTGCACTTCGAGTCTACACAATCGACCGCCCGCGGCCCGGGATCGGCCGGAATCCCGCCAGGCAGGAGGTTGAAACCGATGACCAAACGAGCCGTTGTTCTCGCGATTATTTGCGCCTCCCTGATCTCCTTCTTCAGCCTTTCGGCTCCCGCCCAGGCCGGCGTCTACGTCCGCCTCGGCGTCCCCTTCCCGCCTCCACCGCTGCGCCATGAGGTCGTCGTCGTCCGACCCGGCCCCGGATACGCCTGGGTCGGTGGATATTGGGACTGGCGGCCGGCCTATCACCGCTACGCCTGGGTGCCGGGCTACTGGGCGCACCCGCCGCACCCGCACGCCGTCTGGGTCGGCCCGCGCTACAGCTTCCGCCACCATCACCACTACTACGCCCGCGGCTACTGGCGATAAGACCTGTTCGGACGGCGGCGGCGTGTCATAGTCTCCCTGCATGGCCGCCGCCTCTCCTCTCCTCACCACCCGCCAGCTCAACCGCGCCCTGCTCGCCCGGCAGATGCTGCTGGCGCGCGAAGAGGCCGGTACTGTCAATGTGGTCGAGGCGGTCGAGCGCCTCGCCGGTTTGCAGGCTCAGGTGCCGCGCCCGCCGTTCGTGGGTTTGTGGACGCGCCTCGCGGGGTTCCGCCGTGAGGATCTCCTCTCTCCGCTGCACCGCCGGGAGATCGTCCGCGTGACCGCCATGCGCGGCACGCTTCACCTGCTGAGCGCACGGGACTATGTCAGCCTGCGCGGCGCGCTCCAGCCGGGATTGACCCGCGGCATGCAGTCGATCCTGCGCGAACGGGCGGCGTTCGACTTCGCCGGCCTGGAGAAGCAAGCGCGCGCTTTCTTCAGCGGCGCTCCGGCCACGTTCGATGCTTTCCGCGACCATCTCAAGGCGCGCGATCCGGAGTGCGACGAGCGCGCCATGGCGTACGCGATCCGCACCCACGTGCCGCTCGTGCAGGTGCCCACGGAGACGGCGTGGGGCTTCCCCGCCGCGGCGGATTTCGCGCTGGCCGACGCCTGGCTGGGAACGCCGGTTTCAACCGATCCGGCGCCGGCCGAGGCGCTGGTGCTGCGCTATCTCGCCGCGTTCGGCCCCGCGACGCCCGGCGACGCGCAGGTGTGGTCGGGATTGCAGGGGCTGCGCGAGGTCTTCGCGGCTCTCCGTCCTTCGCTTGTCACCTTCCGCGACGAGCGCAAACGCGAGTTGTTCGATCTTCCGGACGCGCCGCGGCCCGCGGACCCGGAGGACATGACGCCGGCGCCGGTGCGCTTCCTGCCGGAGTTCGACAACCTGGTGCTCTCCCACGACGACCGCACGCGCATCGTGGCCGACGAGCACCGGCCGCACGTGGTGACCAAGAACCTTCAGGTGCGCGCCACGTTCCTGGTCGACGGCTTCGTGGCCGGAACCTGGAAAACCGAGCGGAAGAAAAAGACCGCGATCCTGCTGATCGAGCCCTTTGGCCCCCTCGCCAAGGCGACGCGCCGGGCGCTCGAGCCGGAAGGTGACGCGTTGCTGCGCTTTCTCGAAGCGGACGCGGAGACGCGGGACGTCGTGGTCAACCAGTAGGAGGAGAGGTCCGCGCCAGCATCCGCTCGCGATAGCGCGCCACCGGCACCGGCCCCATCGCCATCAAACCGTCCATGAACGTGCGCAGGTCGAAAGCGGCTCCCCGCGGCTTTTTCACGTCGTCGTACAGATCCTTCACCTGGCGGTAGCCGAGGTAATAGAAGGTGATCTGGGGTGCCGTCGTGATCGAGCGAGCCCACATGTTGCGGGCGAACTGATCGTCCTGCATGGCTTCGTTCTTGACATAGAGCAGCACTTCGTCGCGCGTCATGCCGTGCGCGTGAACGCGGATGTCGACGACGGTGCGGGCGATGTTTTCCATCTGCTTCTTGAGGTGGGCCAGGCGATCGAGCGGCCCGCCCCAGCCGAGGTCGAGCATCAGCCGTTCGCAGAAGGTGCCCCAGCCTTCGACCGAGACGCCGTCGCCGAACAGGGCTCTCACTTTATGTGGATGATGCGCGGCGAGCTTGAGCTGCACATAGTGGCCGGGCACGATCTCATGGCTTGAGATCATCACGTTGAAATGATGATTGAAGTCGCGGAAGAACGCGTCGCGCTGCTCCGGCGTGGCGTCGTCGGGGGGCGTCGGCAGGAAGTACAGGGTGTCGGCGTCCGGCGCGTACGGTCCCGCGGCGTAGACGCCGCCGATGCTTTGGCCGAGGAAGTAGGAGGGCGAACGGTCGATGTGGATCGAAATCGAAGCGGGGAGGGTGACGATTTTCTTCTCGCGCACGAAGTCGAGCGCCAGCGCGGTGAGCTGGCGGTAGTCTTCCACGAACTCATCGGTGGAATGAGCCCGATCGGCGGCGATGCGGGTGAACAGCCGGCGCAGCAGCTCGCGATCGTCCCGCGGCGGCTCCTGGCCGGCGAAAACCTGGGTCCACACCTTCCGTCCATACTCCGCCGCCTCGGCCCGCTTGGCCGCCAGGTCCGCTTCGGCCTGCACCAGGACCTCGTCCACCGGCTGCTCGACCCCGGTGACCAGGTGGAACCGCTCGGCATAGGCCGCTCCGAGACGCGGCGAGCCGGAGACCTTCTTCTCCAATCCATCCAGGAACACGGCGAGCTCTTCCAGGGACGCCGCGGCCTTCGCTCCCGACTCCCCCATCTTCTTCCTGAGCTCTTCCGGCGAGCCCTTCGCGGCGAGCGGGAAGCTCTCGCGGTAGAACACCGCGGAAGCATGCGCCTGCCCGGCCGCGTAGCCGGTGATCTCGGCGCTGATGGCGGTGAGCGGGGCGGTGGCGAGAGCCTCCCGCGCCTGGCGGGCGAGGCGCGGGATCAGCTCGGCGCGGGCCGCCGCGTGCTCCAGGCGCTCCCCGAGCGGCAGATCGTCGCGCACCAGCAGGAAGACGGTCGCGTCGCCGAGCAGGCCGGTCCAGAACAAGGGATCGCGCTCCGGCCGCTGCGCGGAGCCAAAATCCAGCACCTCCAACCGGGTCTGGCGCAGGAGGAGCTCGTCGTCCAAACGCTCCTCGGGGTCCGTCCTGGGATCGGCCACGCGCTTCTGAAACGTCTCGGCCTCCTCGCGGTTGAAGTCCACCCAGTCCCGGCGCTGCTCCGGAGACAGGTCCTCCAGCTTCGTATCCAGATCGTGCCGCCCCGCCGCAGTGGCGTGGGTGGGATAGAAGGTGTAGTAGTGGTCGAGATACTGATCCGCCAACGTGGCGGCGGATCCGAGCGGAGACACGAAGAGAGACGACACCAGGACGACCAGGACAGGTTTCATGGCGCGGAAGTGTCGCAGCCTTCGCCGGCAAAAACAAATGCGCCCGGCGGTTTCGTCGCCGGGCGCAGCCTGAGCCCTCATTTGAGGATGAGGAGGTTCAGGCGTGCCGAGGGCCTCGGAGGAGGCGGGCGGGAAGAAAAAAGAGAGCCTTCAGGAGCTCGAAGACGCCGTCGACCGTGATCCCCACCAGCCGGAACGGCAGAGCGAGAAGCCAGACGATCGGATAGAGGAACAGGGCCAGGATCGCCAGCGGCCAGCAGAAGACCAGCAATACCAACCACGCAAGGAATTTCAACATCGGAGGAGCCCTCCTTCGGCTCTGCACGACAGTACGACGCAAGGGTCCGGAAGGTTTCGGGATCGATCCGGTCGATCTCGGTCGCATGGTACGATCGCGGCGACCAACGATTCGGGATTCCGGAGCCCAGGTGCGTCAGCTCGTCCTCCTTCTCATTCTATCCCTTGCGCTCCTGCGGCCGCCCGCGGCGAACGGGCAGGCCGAGCCCGGGTATGCGGAGTCGATCGATGTCCGGGTGGTCAATCTGGAGGTCTTCGTCACCGACAAGACCGGCAAGCGGGTCACCGGCCTGACGCGTGAGGACTTCCAGGTGCTGGAGGATGGCCGGCCGGTCGAGGTCACCAACTTCTTCGCGGTCGGCGGTGAGGAGCCTGCCACCGCACTTCCGGAGGAGCAGAAGCTTCGGCTCGCGATCGTTCTCGACGATCTGAGCCTCGGCGGGCCGTCTCGCGGCCGTCTCCTCAAGGCGCTCCGCGAACAGGTGATCCCCCGCCTGCGGACCGACGATACGGCCCTCGTCGCGATCTACACAGGCTCGGCGGTCGAGGTCCTGCAGGGGCTCACGGCGGACAAGCGGCTCCTCCTGGCCGCGCTCGACCGGGTGGCGGCGAGTGCGCCGCGCGGCACCGAGCGGATGGCGGAAGGACGGCGGCTGCTTCAGGATATCGACCAGGCGCATGCGCCCGAGAATACGCGGCTCGAAACGGCGGAGGACAACGCCGCGGTGATCTACAACACCATCCGGCTCTACTCGCAGAAGCGCTATGAGGAGAGCCGCGACGCGCTCGCGGCGCTGACCGACTTCGTCGACATCCTGGCCGGCCTGCCGGGGCGCAAGTCGCTCCTCTACGTCGCGGGCGGCCTCTCCATGCGGCCGGGCGAGGCGTTCTACCGGGTGTGGCAGAAGAAGTTCTCCCAGCTCTCCAGGCAGGTCGGCGCCTCCTCTCTCGACGCCTTCAGTCACGATCTGACCGTGGCCTTCAGCGCCATGGTCCAGCATGCCAACGGCAACCGCATCACCGTTTACACCCTCGGAGGCACCGAGGAGCTCGCGGGGTTGTCGGCCGGAGAGGGACGTTCCTCCTGGACCCCCGACATCGAGAGCCTGGAGCAGAAGAACCTGACCGATTCTCTGCTCCGGCTGGCCGACGGAACCGGCGGCCTGGCCTCGGTGAACGCGGGCGACCCCGGCTCGACCCTGGCGCAGATGAACGACGACTTCCAGTCGTACTACTCACTGGGTATCGGATCGGGTGGGAAGCCTGGAGTGGAAGGAAAGGAGCGCAAGATCGAGATCGTCCTGCGCGACCGGCGCGACCTCGTAGTGCGCGCGCGCTCCGGCCACCGCGAAAGACCCGACCGTGAGCAGATGACCGACCGCACACGGGCGGCGCTGCTGCTCGACTCCGCGGACAACCCTCTGGAGGTGGCGCTCGAATTCACCCGCGAGACGAAGAAGGGAGCGGAGCAGCTCGAAGTGGAGGTGCTGGTGAAGTTCCCTCTCGCCCATCTCGTCCTGCTGCCGAACGGCGACTTTCACGAGGGAAAAGTGTCGATCTGGGTGAGCGCTCGCGACACGGACGGCCGGATCTCGCCGGTGCGCGAGGTCACGGTTCCGATCCGCGTGCCCAACGACCAGATCCTGACCGTCCTCGGCCAGAACGCGGCCTACAAGATGCCCCTCGTGCTGCACACCGGAGAGCACCGCATCGCCGTCGCTGTGCGCGACGAGATCGGCCACGTCGAGTCCGCGGTCAGCGTCCACTTCAAGCCGGGTCAGTAGCCCGTGAGCCTCTCTCTTGCCGCCGCGCTGGTGCTCGCTCTCGCCGCCCCGCCGGGCCAGGACGCCGAGCCCGTGCGCGTCCTCCCCACCGCGGGGCTCAAGATGGAGAGCGCCGCGCTCCTGGTGAGCGGCGAGCAGGGAGGAAGCATCCACGTCGCCGTGCTTCCCCTACCACTTCCGATATCTCTTCCCGGCACCGGCGAGAAGGTCCGCGTTCCGATCGTCCTGGAGATCGACGGGCCCACGCTGCTCAAGGGAAACACGGGCGATCTGCTGCGCGCCGAGGTCTATCTCTACGCGGTGACCCGGAAAGCCGGCAGGGGCGCCGGCGGCAAAGTCCAGGGCTCGCTGCTCGAAGTCATCGAAGCCGACCTGGCACGGACGCGCGTGGAGGTCGAGCGCAGCGGCCTGCATTATGCCGGCGAATTGGCGCTGGCCTCCGGCGACTACTCCCTGCGCGCCCTGGTGCGCAACGCGCAGACCGGCGAGGTCGGCCTGCGCGTGCTCAACCTCTCGCTGCCGGCGGCCGGAACCGGCGCTCTGCTGACGCCGGTTTTTGCCAATCCGGCGGCGAGCTCCTGGGTGGCCGCGCTGTCGAAAGAGGCGCGGACCTCTCCAGCCGCCTTGGCGGACGGCGGGCTGCCGGCGGCACAGCCGGTGCTGGGAGTCGATCAGGAGGCGCGCTTCGAAGTCCCGCTGTGGAATCTGAAAGCGCCTGAGACACTGCGTGTCGAGGTGCTGCGCCCCGACGGCGGCCGGGCGGCGGAGCTGCCGGCGCGGATCGGAGCGAAACGGCAGGCGGCGGGGCTCGCATGGCTGACGGTCGCGTTCGTGCCGACCGGTCTGGAGCCGGGCCGCTATCAGGTCCGCGCGGAGATTCCCGGCGCCTCGGTTGCCTCCTGGGCCACCCCGTTCGTCCTCCTCGCCGGAGGCGGCGAAGGCAAAGTCTGGGCCGAGCTGATGCACGCCCCGTCGGCACCGCAACAGGCCGCTCAGGCGGAGCGGGCGCGCCCGCGGCACCGGCGGCTGGACGCAAAACCGATCCGCGACGCCTACCGCAAGGCCCTGCAGATTCTCGCCGCCGGAGATGAGCCCGCGGCCCGGCGCGCCGTGACCGCGATCGAGACACCGCTCCTCACCGGCCCGGACCCCGCGGCTCCCGAAGACGTCGTGGACCTCGAGCTGGGTGTAGCGCGCGATCTCGCCAAGTCCAAGCCGCAAAGCCTGCTCCCGGTCGCCCTGCTCCACGAGACTCTGTACCGCGAGGAGCAACTGCACCACGACTACGTGCTCGCCGCCCACACCCGCGAGTTGGTCTTCGCGCTGGCCGACCTCTACGCCGACCGCGCCGCTGGCGCGGAGGGCAAGCACACCGCGTCACACCTGCTGCTCGGTCTCGCCGCGCATCTCACGGAAAGCGCTCCCGGAACGCTGCGCGACCGCATCTTCAAGCAGGTCCTCGCCTACGACAAGGACGAGCCGGCCGCTCATCTCCACCTCGCCGCCGAAGCCGAGCGCGAAGGGCGCTACCCCGATGCGGTCGGCCATCTCGAAAAACTGCTGCATACCCATCCAGAGGACGCGGAAGCGCGGGTGCGCCTGGCGATCAATCTGCGCCGCCTGGGCAAAACCGCCGACGCCGACCGCCTGCTCGACGGGCTGATCCATGGCACCACGGCAGCCACCGAGCCCTGGGTGCTCGCCCTCGCCTGCCAGGAAACCGGCCGGGCGCTCCTCGGCGCCGGCCGGCTCGACGAAGCCGAGCGCTTTCTGACTGACGCCGTGCAGCGCCTGCCCGGTGACGAAAAGCTCCTCCTCCAGCTCGCCACCGTCTCGGACCTGCGCAACGATCCCGCGCAAGCGCGCCAGATTCTCGCCGGCTTCCAACCCATTCATGATGGTGAAGGCGCCGAATCCCCCCGCCACCGCTACAACCGCGTGCCCTCCGACGCCCTGGACCGCGCCTGGAACGACCTTGTGAAATCCGCGCCGGAGAGCCTCCCCGCACTCGCCGAAGCGCTGCGGCCGGCGGTGCGAAAGGGGGGCGCGTGAGAGGGGGCTTCCTCCTTCTCGCTCTCCTCGCGGCGCCGAGCCTGGCCGCCGCGCTGCCGCTGGTCACCATCATCCGCCCCACCGCCGACCAACCCCTCTTCGGCGAAACCGAAGTCCTCGTCGACGCCCGGCCCGGCGGCTCGCCGGTGCGGCAGGTGGAGCTCTACTTCGACAGCCTGCGCGTCGGCTCCGTCGAAGCTCCGCCCTACAAATTCGTTGTCGATGCCGGGCAGGAAAACAAAACGCACCGCATCGAAGCCGTCGCCCACGACGACGCCGGAGCCACCGCCACCGCCAGCCTCACGACTCCCGTCCTGCGCGTCGACATGCAGATCGACGTCCGCCTCCAGCAGCTCTTCGTGAGCGTGGAGCACGCCACCCAGCCGGACGCCCGCCTCGGCCGCGACGACTTCATCATCCTCGACGACGGAGAGCCGCAGACGCTGTCCACCTTCGAGCAGGGCGACGTGCCCTTCAACGCCGTCCTCCTCCTCGACGCCAGCACCAGCATGGAGAAACCGCAGCTCGACACCGCGGTGGACGGCGTCCGCTCCTTCACCCGCGCCATGAGCCGTCTGGACGAAACCAAGCTCCTCGTCTTCACCGACCACGTCCTCGTCGAAACGCCGTTCACCAACCTCCCCTCGATCCTGACCCTCGGCCTCTCCGACGTCCAGGCGCAAGGCGGCACCGCCCTGCACGACGCGCTCTACCTGGGGCTCAAGCGCCTCGAAGACCGCCCCGGCCGCAAAATCGCCATCCTCCTGTCAGACGGTCTCGACATCGAGAGCGTCGTGCCCATGCAGACCGTCCGGGCCGTCGCCCGGCGCAGCCAGACGGTCCTCTACTGGCTCCGTCTCCGTCCGCCGGGAGAAGACAAAGAGAAAGGTCCCCTCAAGGCGTACTACACCGCCTGGCGGGACGCCGAAGGCAACCGCCGCGCGCTCGACGACCTACGCGCCGCCGTCCTCGAAAGCGGCGGCCGCATCGACACCCTGCAAGGCATCGAAGAAGTCCCGGCCGTCCTCGCCCGCATCCTCAAAGAGCTGCGCGGCCAATACGTCCTGGGCTTCTCTCCCACCGTCCACCACGGCCCCGGGGCCTGGCACAAAATCGAGGTCCAGGTGCGCGATGCGCCGGAGGCGAAGGTGCGGGTGCAGGAGGGGTATGTGGAGAGGTAGGAGGTCTCCGAGTCCCCGGTATCGTCTCGTTGCCGTCCGTGCTTGTCCGTGTCCAGTCCGTGTCTGTAGGATGAGGCCATGAGGGCCTCCCGCGACCCGGCGACGGACGAGATTCCCGTCCCCGGGCAGCTCCCCTTTCTGAAGAGCATCTCCTGGTTCGACCGGGACTACCGGAACCTCGCGCCGCTCGACATGCTCCGGCGCTATGAAGCCGGCTGGCGCCACCTGGGGGTTCTGGGCGATCCGTCGCCCGAGGAATGGGTGTTCATCAAAGCCCTCGTGGCGCGGTTCGGGAGCGTTCTCGATGTTCCGGCGTGAATCGCACCGGAGCGTTCTCGCCGTCCTCGGCTTCCTGCAAGCCGGCAAGCTGTCTTCCTGCAAGGCGCTCTTCGGAGGTGGGACGAGGATCGTCCTCGATCTCGGCGAATACCGGGAATCCGAGGACGTCGACTTCCTCTGCTCCGACGCGGAAGGCTACGCCGAGATCCGGTTTGCCGCGGCGACGGGCGGCTATCCGGCGCTCTTCACGGCGGAAGGCGTCCGCGAGCTCCAGTTCCCGCGCGAGATGCGGACCGACCAGTACGGCGTCCGGTTCGCTGTTCTCCATGGGGCCAGGACGATCAAGGTCGAGATCGTCCGGGAGGCCCGGATCGGGCTCGATCCAGGGGTGCGGCCGGAATGGTCTCCCGTCGACTGCCTCTCCGTGGCGGACTGCTACGCCGAAAAGCTCCTCGCCAACTCCGACCGCTGGGCCGACCGCCAAGTCCTGTCTCGGGACCTGATCGACCTCGCGGCCCTGCGCTCGCGCATCGGGCTGATTCCGGCGGAGTCCTGGAAGAAGGCCGAGCTCGCCTATCGTTCCGCGGCTCCGGGCGATCTCCAAAAGGCCCTCGCGCTTCTTCTCGGGGACTCCGGCTACAGGGAGCGTTGTTTCCAGGGCCTTCACATCGTCGATCCGGAGCCGCTCCTCGAAGGCGCCGCTCAGATCCTGCGGGATCTATCCCCTCTCTCCGGGTACATGCTCACATGAAGATCCGTGAGCTCATCTGGCCGGACGATCGAGTGGACCACATTGCGCGTCATGGAGTGGATCCTGACGAAGTAGAGGACGTCTGCTTTGGGCGCCCACTCCTCTTGCGCGCCAAGACCTCGGGGAAGAACCCGGCCTACTATGCCCTGGGGCAGACCGCCTCGGGCCGCTACCTGTTCTGCGTCGTGCTACAGTTTCCGGATGGGAAGGGGTATCCCGTTACGGCACGGCCGATGACACCGACTGAAAGGCTACGTTTCAACCAGTGGAGAAGCAAATGAAGAGCGCCAAGCTTCCGCAGTTGGACTCCATTGACGAGTTGGCGAAGTTCTGGGACACCCACGATCTGACTGAGTTTGACGCTCAGTTGGAAGAGGTCACCGAGCCCATCTTTGAGCGCGAGTCGGGGGCGACCATGGTTCTTCGCCTGGAGCCCGCCGAGCTCGAGGCCGTGAAAAAGATTGCCAGGACTCGCGGGGTCGAGCAGTCAGACCTGTTGCGCGAGTGGGTCCTGGAAAAGCTCGGCTCGATTCGTGGCTGAGACCGACCTCTGCCAGAGAGACCATGGCGAAAACTTTGGAGGCAGCTCTCGCGGAGCTCCGTCGGGACCCAAGGCGGATCGTCACGACCGAGGCTGGGGGGCTTGTCATCGAGCTCCACTGCAAGGGCCGCAGAACCGCTGGGGACGTGTTTCGCAAAATTGGACCGTGGGAGGGGGAATCCCCGGAAGCCCTCACCGGTCTCCTGCGACAAGCCCGCGCAGAAGGGGCCCCAAGGGGCCTCCTCCGTTTTGACCTACGTGCTCGATTCAAACTCAAGGTGCTGAACCGTCTAGACAGGCTCCCTGTCCGTGAACGCCTTTTCTGTATACTTCCACCATGCGAGCCATCAAGCTGCAGACCCAAGTGGAGAGAGACCATACGGTGCATCTCCTTCTGCCGGAGGACGTGAAAGAGGGCCCGGCCGAGGTGATCGTGCTCGTGCAAGAGGCTACGCAGCCGCCCCGACATACGTTGGCAGACTTCTTGGCCCATCTTTCGGAGCGACCCAGGACGAGTCGTAGCAAGGTGGAGATTGATCAATATCTCCGGGAAGAGCGGGCGAGCTGGGAGCCCTGATGGCAAGAGTCTACCTGGACAGTTGCGTCGTCATCTACCTCATCCAAGGTCCGGCAGTCCTGAGTCGGGCGATTCTTGCAGAGCTTCAACCGGCCGAAAGCGAGCCTCCTTTGGTCTACGTGTCCGACCTCACCCGTCTCGAGTGTCGGGTTTGGCCCCTGCGCCAGGGGGATTCGGGTCTGCTCAACGAATTTGACCGGTTCTTCACCAGCGAGGGTCTCCAGACAATCCCCTTCGAATCCAAGACCTTCGATCAGGCGACGGAGCTGCGCGCGGCGCATGGCACGAAGACGCCCGACGCGCTCCATCTGGCGGCCGCGATCGTCGCCGGCTGTACCGAGTTCTGGACCAACGACCCGCGCCTCCGCTCAGCCGCCGGCGACCAAATCGCCCTCAAGATGTTCTCCTGACTCTGCAGGAGAGATGGAGAGACCATGAAGAAAACCTTGGAGGCAGCTCTCGCGGAGCTCCGTCGGGACCCAAGGCGGATCGTCACGGTTGAGGTCGGGGGACTCGTCATCGAGCTCCACTGCAAGGGCCGCAGAACCGCTCAACAACGGCCCGTCAATCATCTCCGGATCCCCGCAAATCGATCGAGCCCGGCACGGCCCACAGGTTGTCCCCCTGCGGATGGAGCAGCGTGTGCGCCACCTCCCAGGTGCGGACGCCGTCCGGATAGCCCAGGATAGCCCCTCCGCGTGGCGTCCGCTCCCGTCTGCGCCGCGCTCCCTCCAGTCCGGGCCTCCCTCCCTCCAGTCCGGGCCTCCCTCCCTCCAGTCCGCGCCTCACTCCCTCCATCCGCGCCTCTGTCCCTCCAGTCCGCGCCTCGCTCCCTCCCGTCCGCGTCTCCCTCC
>DATARD010000087.1:0-8182 GCA_036264355.1 Thermoanaerobaculia bacterium | reverse complement strand
TTGACCGCGCCCAGCGTGCCGACCGGCATGAACGCCGGCGTCTCGATCACGCCGTGCGGTGTGGTCAGCCGGCCGAGACGCGCCTCGCCTCCAGCATCGCCGCGCGCGAGCACCTCAAACCGCAACGCCATGGACGGGGGTCTCAGCGGTCCGACTTGGCCTGCTGGCCGAGATCGATCACCCGCGTCTCGACCCCCTTGGGGATCTTGAGCACGAAGCGATCTTCCGGGATGCCGGCGTTCTTCTTCATGTCGCTGAACTTGTAGTCGGTCCAGTCGCCGTCCGCCTCGACGTACTTGAGGCGCACCGGCAGGAACGTCTCGTCGTCGATCCACAGCGTCATCGACTTGATGCGCTTCGAGATGCGCGAGAAGCGGGGGATCAGCTCCATCTGGTAGGGAGCCCCCTTGCGCGGCGGCGCGGTGAGGCGCACGGTGAAGTATTCGACCAGGCTGTCCATGTTGCCGCTGGCGCCGAGGTATTTGAACACCTGGTTGGAGTAGCGGCCGATCTTGAGCAGGTCGGCGCGCTTCAGGTCGTGGTACCAGGTGGTCATCTCCTCGCCCTTGATCACCACCGAGATCGGATTGGGCGTCGCGTACTCCCAGCGCACCCGGTCGGGAGCCGCGTAGGAGAAGCCGCCGGTCGAGGTCTCCGGGGTGACCAGCATGGCGCTCTGCTGGGTCTGGGTGAACTTCGCCTCCAGGGTCTTCAGATGGCTCTGCTCGATCTTCACGCGGTCGACCAGAGCCTTCAGACGGGCGTTGCCGTCGAGACCGGGAGCTTTGGGGTCGGGGAGCTTCTCCGCCGCGCTCGCCGCGGGCGCGAACGACGGGAGGATGAGAGCTGAGAGCGAGAGGAGGAGCACGAGGTGTTTCATAAGAGCCCCCAAGTCTAGCAGGGCAGCCGCCCGGTTGACAGGCTTTCCAGTGGATGCTAGCTTCACCGCCCTCTGAGCCGGTCCACCGGGACCGGGCGGGAGTCTGCCATGCCTGAGCTCAAATTAGGAACCAAGTTCGAGTGCTTCAATTGTGGGACGAAGTTTTATGACCTCGGCAAGTCCGATCCGGTCTGTCCCAAGTGTGGAGCGAACCAGAAGGATGCTGCGCAGTCGGCCCTCCCGGCAGTGAGCTCGGCGCGGCGCCGGCGCAAGGCTGATGCGGTGAAGTCGATCGACGTCGACGAGGCCGAGCCGATCGATACCGACATCGATGAAGACATCGTGCCGGAAGGGATCGAGGGCGCCGACCTCGTGGGCGACGACGACGAGGAGGAAGAGGACTTGGACGACGAGGAGTGAGCCGCTCGCGGCGCTCGCCCTCGGGGGCACTGTCAGCTCGGCTGGCTCGGCGAGCTCAACGATCGCGGTCGAGCAGACGTTGCGCCGTGCCGTGCGGGACCTGGAGGCAGCTCTGGGTCCCCTCACGGTCGCCCCGTTCTATCGCACGGCCGCGATCTCTCCGCTCCCGCAGCCCGATTTTCTCAACACCGCCGTCCTCGCCCGGACCGCGCTGCCGCCGGACGCCATCCTCGCCGTCGCCAAAGCGCTGGAGCACGCCGCCGGCCGCCGCCTGGGCGTCCGCTTCGGAGAGCGCCCGCTCGACATCGACCTTCTCCTCTACGGGGACATCGAGCTCGCCACGCCCGAGCTGACCCTCCCCCACCCCCGTCTGCGCGAGCGCCGCTTCATGCTGGAGCCGCTCGCCGCGCTGGCCCCCGATCTGCGCGTGCCGCCCGACGGCGCGACGGTCCGCGAGTTGCTGGAGAAAGTGCTGGATCAGCGGGTGGAGCGGATCTAACGCAGCCGGGCACCATGCCTGAGAAAGCTCAACGAGCCTTGGCTCCGAAGAGCTCCTCGACGTACTGCTCCGCGGCTGCCAGCACGGCGCTCGAGAACGGCTGCTCTGGCGCCTTCAGGGTCGCCCAGGTTTTATCGAGCCGCTTCTTCGCTTCGATAAGCTCTTGTGGGCCGGTCTGGGTCATTGAGTCGCGGATGGCAGCCGCCCGAGCGTCATAGGCGGTCGCCAGCATCAGGACCACCATGACCTGGGCTTGACGACGGTCATCAACCAGCTCCTTCCGCTCAAGGTTGCAGACGCGAATGGTCGCCTTTCCCCGATCGGTGAGCCCTTCGACGTGCCCCCACAGCTCACCTTCCGAGCGGGTCAGGAACCGCAGGTGCTTGCGGGGATCTGCCTCCTCGGCTTCATCATAGGGACAGAGCAAGAGAGGTTTTTCAGTCCCCCCGAGCATCTCCTCCGGGGTACGGGCATGCTTGTTCTCGACCGGGAACTGGTCCAGCTTCCCGCCTTCCCGGTTGCATTTATTGCAGGAAAGAAGAAGATTCTCCAGGGAGTAGGCCAGCCAATAGTATCCCTCATGGCCCGGCGCCTCGGCGACACGTTTCTTGGGGCGGTAGTGCTCTACATCCCCCCAGGAAACACTCCCGAACCGGGCCTCGCAGTAGGCACATTTTCTCCGAAAGAGAGATTCGAGATGCTCCTTGAGCTTCTTGATTCCCCAGAGCCCACGCCGGGGTTTGTAGGCCTTACCCTTCTTCTGGGCACAGGCGACGAGAGCCCTCTGCGTCTCCGCATCGGCGCGGGCTTTCCACCGCACATACCAGGGTTCCTGATCGGCGGGCCTGCGGAAAGGTACCCGGATCATCGTGGTCTCGAAGTCCCGGTGATTCCTTCCTGGAGCTGTTGTCGCACCTCTCGCAAGAGCTCTTCGCGGTCCTTCTCGGGCAGAGACTGTACACTGCCCTTGACCGCCTCCTGGATACGGCTGAAGGCCTCTCCGGCGATCGCTCGTTCGGAAACCGTAGGAACCCGCATCCGCAGCTCGGTAGCCGCCTCTTCGAGACTCGCGCTCTGGCGGGGGCTCAGCTCGTCACGGACGGAGAGATCTTCGTAGATTGCGAGTGCTGCTTCGGTCCCGACATCCCGCGTCGTCTTGAGATCGAAGAGGGTGCTGGTGAGAATCTGGTCGGCACGCAACCCCTTGAGGTCGATCCGGGGCTTCAGAATCGCCACCTGCCCGCTGTCGTCCCGCCGCAGGACCTGGACCTCCCGGGGTTTGAGGCCGGAGACGATCAGGGGGGAATGGGTCGTAGCCAGGAACTGGATCTGGGGAAACATGTCCCGCAGGCGCGGGACGAGACGGCGTTGCCAATCCGGATGCATGTGGGCGTCGATCTCGTCCATGAGGACCAGGGCTGGATGGTCCCACCAGTCCTCGGCTCCCTCATTCATCTGGTAGAGCCGGTGCAGGAGGACGCCCACCCAACTGATGAGCGAGATGGTGCCCTGGCTGACGGCCTCGATTCTCTGAGGACCGTCGTCCGTCCGCACCCAGACTTCCCCCTGTTCGGCGTCCACGCTGTCGAATTCGAGGCGAAGCCCTTCGGTGAGCCCGCCGATCACCTCGAACATCTTGCGGATGATTTCGGAGTAGCGGCCCGGCCTGCTCTGGCGCGCCTGCGATTCCTGGTGATCCAGCTTGAGGATGAACTGCTTCAGCTTGTCGAGCCGAGGGTCCGGCGTACCGGCCACCAGAGGCAGGAGGTCGTCGACAACAGGACGCACGGCACGCGGGTCCGACTCTTCCCGCGTCACCCGGTCCCAGGACACCATCCGCAGAGGCGGAAAACCCAGGGCGAGGCGGTTTTCGGTCTCCAGAGGGCGCGTCGGCGTGCACCGGATCTCGGCCAGCCCGGTGGGGGACCGCCGGTAGATCTCCGTGACGTACTCGCGCTTGCCGAAAAAGAGGACGATCCGGCCATACCGCTCCCTCCCACGCACCAAGCGACCGGCCCACGGCCGCGCATCCTCGCCACAGAGCGCAACCGCCACAGCTTTGAGCAGACTCGACTTGCCGACCCCGTTATCGCCAAGAAGGATGTTCCATCCCGGCTCGAGTCGCACGTCCGCCTGTTTGAACGGCCCGATGTCTTCAAGGCGGATGCGGGTCAGCACGCTTTCCAACACGGCCGGCGACGCTTCTTGGGACAGAGAGACGTCCGGCCCGACGAGGCTCCGGAGCTGGCTCAGGAATTCCGCAACTTCGGGGTGCTCCGGATCCGAAGGGGTGTAGGCGATCACCTGAATGCCATAGCGCTTGTGCAGAAAAGCAGCCTTGGCGCGCCAGGACACACCATCCACCGCGACGAGAGCATAGTGGCGGGCAGGAATCTCGGACTCTCTGAACGCGATGCCCTGCAGATAGGCCTCGATGCCCTCCAGACTGGCTCCGACAAAAAGAAGCGTCCGGGAAAAGAACAGCGTCTCGATGAACTGAGAGAATGCAGGGTTGCGCGCCACCGCCCCTTTGTATTGGTCCGGCGAGACGAGGACCGTTTCCGGTTTCTCGACGCTGCCGTAGAGCTTCAGCAAGAAGAAGCTCCGGAGGGACAAGGCGTCAAGCAGCGGCTCGGTGTCGCGGTGGGTGTAGACCGAGGAGTGGGGAAAGGTGCGCTCCAACAGATGGTCGAAATTTGTGGTGAGGACCGCGCTGAATGGGATCTGTTGAAGAAGAGTATGAGCGCGCGGCAGAGGCGGGACCGTCGCCAGGTAGATCTCGCGCAGATAGGTGGCAAGCTTCCCGCTCTGCGAGAGAGTGCTGACGAGGACGTCGGCCACAGAATCCAGATGTCCCTCCTCCAGGCTCGCGCCGAGGGAGAGGGCGAAGTCGCTGTCGATACTTTCCGCCCGAATCGCCAGGTCGAGAAGCTGCTTGAGGAACTGGCGCCAAGTAGGGAAGCCCGCCTGCCGGCTCAGGCCGGCCCCGGCGTAGAGAACACAGTCTCCAGCCCGGCAGGATTCGACGAGGGAGTCCGAGGGACGAGGGGCGGAAGGCCGAGAGGGCATGGGTCTCCTATCTTTCTGCGTCCCCAATCTTACCAGCTTCTCCTCTCCCCAGACTTCCACCCGGAGCGCGGGATCTAGAAGCGGCTGGCCCGCAGCACCGCCCGCGCGGCGTGATGGCCGCACATGCCGTGCACGCCGCCGGTCGGCGGCGTGCTCGACGAGCAGATAAAGACCCGCGGATCGGGAGTCGAATACGGAACCAGGCGGGCGACCGGCCGGGTGAAGAGCTGCGACAGGGTGCCGGCGCCGCCGTTGATGTCACCGCCCACGCAGTTGGGGTTGTACGCCTCCAGAGCGGCGGTGTTCATACAGTGGCGCGCCAGCACGAGGTCGCGGAAGCCAGGGGCGAAGCGCTCGATCTGCGCCTCGATCGCGGCGCTGCGGTCCACTGTCGATCCGTTCGGCACGTGGCAGTAGGCCCAGGCGGTGTGCGATCCCGCCGGAGCGCGCGTCGGATCGAACAGGCTGGCCTGGCCGACGAGGACGAACGGCCGCTCGGTCAGGCGCCCTTCGAACGCGTCGCGCTCGGAGACGGCGATCTCTTCCAGCGTGCCGCCGACGTGCACCGTGCCGGCGCGGCGGCATGCTTCGGCGCGCCACGGAATGGGACCGGACAGCGCCCAATCCATCTTGAAAACTCCCGGTCCATAGCGGAAACGGGCGAGGCGGCGGCGGTAGGAGTCCGGCCAGCGCAGGCCGCCCCAGCGCAGGAGCTGGGCCGGGGTGAGGTCGAGCAGATAGGCGCGAGCCGGCGGCAGCTCGGTGATCGCCCGCACCGGCCAGCCGGTCTCGATCGAGCCGCCGGCCGCGGCCAGGATCGACGCCAGGGCGTCCGGCACGCGCTGCGCACCGCCCACCGGCTGTGGCCAGCCGACCGCATGTCCCGACGCGGTGAGCATCAGGCCGACCGCCGCGCTGGGGATCCTTTCCAGGGGAAGGAACGAGTGCCCGGCGACGCCGGCGAAGAGCGCGCGCGCCTGCGGGCCGCGGAACCGCGAGCGGGCGAGCGAGGCGCCCGCGCGCAAACCGAGCAGGCCGAAGCGGGCCATGAAGAACGGATGGCGCGGAAAGCGGAGCGGCGCGAGGGCATCTTCCGCCAGCGAGGTCCATCCCTTGACGAGAGGCGCGAAAAGCCGCTGCCACGCCCGCGCGTCGGCCGCATCGTCCAGGCTCTCCCCCGTCGCCACGAAATCGCCGCGCGCCACGACACCCGCCGTCCCGTCGTCCAAAGGATGCGCGAGAGCCAGGGGAGGATGGACCCACCGCAGCCCGTGCTCCGCCAGCGGGAGCGTCGACAGATAGGGAGATCCGACGGTGAGCGGATAGATCGCGGAGCAGACGTCGTGCAGGAACCCCGGCAGCGTCAGCTCCGCCGACCGCGCCCCGCCGCCGATCGTCTCCTTGGCCTCGATCACCTTCACCCGCCACCCCGCCCGCGCCAACGTCACCGCCGCCGAAAGCCCGTTCGGCCCCGCCCCCACGACCACGGCGTCGAAGCTCTCCACGGTCCTGATGCTACCATCCGCTGCATGAAGATCCGCCTGCTCGCCTTCGCCAGCGCCGGCGACGCCCTGGGGTCGCAGGAGATGGATTGGGAGATTCCCGACGGCAGCCGGGTGAGCGATCTGCGGGAGCGCCTGAACGCCGCGTATCCGAAGCTCGCTCCTCTCTGGCCGCGCCTGGCGGTGGCGGTGGACGGCCGGGTGGTGACGCCCGACGAGCCACTCACCGCCGGTGCCGAGGTGGCTCTCCTCCCTCCGGTCTCCGGCGGCGGCGGTCCGTTCCGGGCGGATCTGGTGGACGGCCCGATCGACCAGGAGAAAGTGGTGGCCGCCGTCGCCGGCCCGGAGCGCGGCGCGGTGCTGGTGTTCCTGGGCACGGTGCGCGACAGCCATGCCGGCCGCGGCGTCGCGAAGCTCACCTACAGCGCCTACCGGACGATGGCCCTGGAGGGATTGGCGCGCATCGCCGCCGACCTCGAAGCGTCGTCTCCCGGCTTGCGGGCGGCGATCGTCCACCGCCTCGGCGAGGTGCCGGTGGGCGAGGCGAGCGTGATCATCGCGGTGGCGTCACCCCATCGCGCCGGCGCCTACGAGGCGAGCCGCACCGCGCTCGAACGGCTGAAGGCGGAGATCCCGATCTGGAAGCGCGAGCACTACACGGAAGGCCCCGCGGTCTGGCGCGAGGAGGAGCCGCTGGCGCCTACCGCAGCAACCCGAACGGATTGATCGCCTCTCCCTTCCACCACTGCTTCTCAGGCGTCAACCGAAAAATACTGAAGTGGAGGTGGGGAGCGTCGGGGCTGGCGTCGCCGGTGCTGCCGACGTAGCCGAGGATCTGGCCGCGGCGCACGACGTCGCCTTCCTTGAGGCCGTCGGCGTAGTGGTCGAGGTGGGCGTAGTAGAAGGCGTAGGCGACGGTCGGATCGAACTCGTAGATGGTCAGGCCGCCCTGTTTGCTGGTGAAGAGCTTGGCGATACGGCCGTCCTCGGTGGCCAGGACCGGCGTGCCGCGCGGCGCCATGATGTCGAGCGCTTCGTGCCTGCGCGCGCCGTTGCCGCGGGAGTCGTTGAAGGTGTCCTGGAGCTGCTGCGGACGGATCCCCTGCACCGGCAGGAGCAGGTTGCGCGCCGCCAGGTCGGCAGGAGGCGGAGCCGCCGGTGGCTGCACGGACGGGACGGGCGGCGCGGCGGAGGGAATCGGCGGCTGCAGTTGGCCGGGAGGCGGCGGCGATGCCTGGGGCACGGGCGCCGTGGACGGCGGAGCCGGCGCAGGCTGTGAAGGCGCTGATGGCGCAGGCACGGGAGACGGAGCGGGCACGAAGGAGCCGGACCGGTCAGGCGACTGCTCCATGTAGATCCAGAGCACGAGCAGGACCGTCGCGGCGCCGAGGAGAAATCCGCCCAGGCCGGCCAGGATGACCGGCGTCCCCGATTTTTTCTCCGGACCCTTCCCTGCCTCCCGCCGCATCGCCGCGCCTCCCCTCAATGTCCTCCGGTGCCCCCGGAATTCCGGCGGTCAAGGCTGGAACAGGACCGGCGTCCCCGGCTTCACGAGCGCCGCCACGGTCAGGGCGTCCCAGTTGGTCATCCGTACACAGCCGTGCGAGGTCGTCTTGCTGATCGTCTTCGGCTCCGGCGTGCCGTGGATCCCGTAGTGCTCCTTGGTCAGGTCGATCCACACCACGCCGACCGGGTTGTTGGGCCCGGCGGGAATCGTCACCTTGCCGTCGCCCGGATCGGCGTCCCAGAACAGCTTGGGGTTGTAGTGGAAGACCGGATTGCGCGCCACCCCCTTGACCTTCCACTCCCCCA
>DATARD010000076.1:0-6727 GCA_036264355.1 Thermoanaerobaculia bacterium | reverse complement strand
TCGCTCCCACACGGGTAATCTGGTTGTCGTTGCTCCCTCAAATCCACCAAAAAACTCTTACGTCCACGAGTTGTACTGATTTATTTTATCTCGCGTCCCAAGCCCTCTCTTTTCTGATAGTTGTGGAGTTTCCGAGACGTTAGCCTCGATGGGGCCTGCCCGGCGATGAAACTGCGCGCAAACGCCGCCATCGGAGCGGTCGACATCGCCGCTTCGATCACCCATGGAGCGTTGGACGGCGAGGCGGAGGTCGACCAGGCCTCGGTCGATGTCCGCGAGGGTGAGCACTTTCACTGCGAATTCGACCGGAGCCAGCACATCAAAGACGAATGGGTGCTGTTCAGCGTTCCCTGCATGGATGGGTGGAACCTCAAGATGTGCGACGTGAAGGCAGGCCCGATCGATGCAACGATCCACTGGACAATCGACATCACGTATTTCAAGACCGCTGCGAACATCAAGCATACCGTGGTCCGCCTGGATGGAGAGCGCGGCGTCAAGGCCTGCGGCGGAGAGCTGAGCGATCTTCGTGGCCCGACTGTTGCCGGCGCCTATGTCCCGAGCTTCAACAACAGCATACCGTTCATCAGCGACGTCATCAACGGGATCATCCTTACTGTTGGGTATAGCTTTGAAAGCTCGCTGATCAACGCCGTGGGGACGGCAGCGAGCCTGGCCAACCTGTTTCATCGACCCGAGTTGCTCGGAAGCTGCTGAGTCGGAGGAGATAGAAATGAGAATTTACAACGTGTTGAGAGGCGGTGCCGTGATGACTGCGGTGGTTCTCGGCAGTTCCATCCCCGCACGGGGAGAGACGCCGGTGATGACGGAGGAATGGTTGGGAGAGCTGCCGGCGCACCGGGCCCTCTGCATGGAAGGGACCTCGGCATCAACGCAAGAATTCTCCAAAGTTCCAAACCTGTTTGTCAAAAATCTGGAAGGAGTTCCCCGGTTTGGCAATCTGTTCTTTGACCAGGCCTCCATCGATCAGACCGAGAAGAAAGTGACGTGGCGAATCTGCGTTCCCGTGGAGGCCTCGGTCAAGGCTCCGGCCGGCCTCGCGGCTCGCGGCTTCCCCGCGTCGCGGGCAGTCTTCGGCCTGTGCCCCGGAGCCACGACCGCCGATCCGTGCTCGCAAGCAACGATGAAGATGCTCTCCGATCGATTGAGCGATGCGCAGAAAGCGGCACTCAACCAACTGTTGGTCCGCGGGGCGCAAGTTTCTATACCTCCACCACCTGGGACCGTCGACCGGCTCGCGGTGGCGAACGACGTGGTCCGCACCGGCCTGGGAAAGGATCTAAACAGCGGGGACCCTGCCAGTGGCGCTACCGGTTTACTGGTGAACGACAGCACCATCCACCGGGCTCCGCTCACAGACCCGCGGGCCAAGCAGACTCCGTCGCCGACAGGGAGCGGAATTGTCATCGTTGTACCGATTCCCGATTCTTTGCTCGAACCCGTCAAGGCAGCCCTGACGCCATGAGGGCTGGGCCGCTCCTGCAGACTCTTCAGATCATCAGATCGCCGCCGTTGATGTCGAGCGACGCGCCGGTGATGTAGGCGGCTTCCGCGGAGGCGAGAAAACAGATCAGATCCGCGACCTCGACCGGCTCGCCGAGGCGCTGGATCGGAAAGGTGCGGGCGTAGGCCGCGAGATCGGCGGGTGTCGCGTTCTCGCGCGTCAGCTCGGTGTCGATCAGCCCGGGACAGATGGCGTTGACGGTGATCCCGTAGGGTCCGAGCTCTTTCGCGGCGGCGCGAGTCAAGCCGAGGAGGGCCGCTTTCGACGTCGTGTAGTGGGCGCCGCCCAGGGTGCTGACGCTCTTGCCGGCGGTGGACGAGAGATTGATGATGCGGCCGAAGCCCGCGGCCTTCATCGCCGGGAGCACGGCGCGAATGAACAGGAACGGCGCCGTGATGTTGACGTCCATGGCGCGGCGCCATTCTTCTTCCGAAATCTTTTCAAAACGGGTCGACAGGGCGAGCGCCGCGTTGTTCACCAGGATGTCGATGCGGCCGAAGCGGTCGAGCGTGCGGTCGACGATCGCCTGGACAGCCGGAGTCTCGGCGCCGGCGAGATCGCCCGCCACCGGAAACGCTCCGGCTCCCAACTGGCGGGCGAGATCTTCCGCGCGGCCGGCGTCGCGGACATGCACCGCGACCGACGCTCCATACTCCAGGAAGCGCTCCGCCGCCGCGCGCCCCAGCCCGCGGGCGGCACCGGTGATCAGCGCGACCTTGCCGGAAAAATCGTGGCTCACGAGCAGCTCATGGGCAGGGTTGCAGCGCCGGGGCGTGCGGATTCCGGCCGACCCGCCGATCCATCCAGGATTGGATGGTGACGAACGCGAGCGGCGCCGTATAGTGCAGATTGACGTCGTGGCCGGCGGCGGGAATCGCCGCGGTCTCCGTGCAGGCATCCGCCGGATAGAAGCTCGGCTCGTTGTTCAGGCTGCCCGAGGCCGAGCAGGTCGGCGCGCCGCAGAACGCCCGCATAGCCGGCGGCCGTTGCGTACCGTGCATAGGAATAGATCTCGGGCAGATAGGGCCAGTCCCAATAGATGTGGCTGTAGGTCGCGCCGTGCAGCGCGACCTGGATCGTCTTGTCATGGATGCTGCCGCGCGAGCACAGCTCGCCGTATACGTGATAGATGGTGTGATCGCTGGTTGAGAGGGTCACCGGAAAGGTGACGTCCTGGCAGCGCAGCCCGCCCTGGTCCGCCGAGGCAGCGGAGGGAATGAGCACGGTGATGGTGATGGCGAGGAGGCAGAGCGGCAGGGCGGTGGGCCGCGGTCGCGAAGAATGATGAGTCATCGGTTGCCTTCCCTTTCGATGGATCCGGCGGCGCTCCTTGGAGCGTGCGCCGGCTCGGGTTCGAGGAGAGACCGAACGACGAGAGGTGAAACCCTTCTCTCCGAGGATACATCATTCCGGAGCAGCGGGCGTGCTCTCGGGGAGCAGGCGCAGAGCCGCCTGGGTGCGCTCGAGCTCGCGGCCCAACTGAGCGATCAGGATTCCGAGATCCTGGCCCTGCGGCCCGCACGCCCGCTCTTCGATCGCGGCGCAGACCGCCGCGACCCGTGCCGCGCCGAGCGTCGCGCTGCTCCCCTTGAGGCGATGGACGGTGCGGCCGACCTCGGGCCAGCGCCCTTCCTCCGCCAGTTTCCGCACGGCGGACAGGTCGTCGGACGAAGTCGTCAGGTAGGACTGGATGGAGAGGCCGAGGAGACTTTCGCCGCTGGGGGTGGACAGGCTGCGCAGAAGCTCTAGGCTCCGCCGGTCGAACAGGTCGGGCGGGGTCTCCGATGTCTCCGAGGTCTCCGAGGTCTCCGCGAGGATCTCGCCGCGCGCGTCGGTCGCGGCGAGAACGGCCGCGAGGTCGCCGATCTGCACCGGCTTGCTGACGTAGCCGTCCATGCCGGCTTCCAGGCAGCGCTCCCGGTCGCGAGACAGCGCGTGAGCGGTCATCGCGATGATCCGCGGCTGGCTGCCGGCGGGAAGCTCGTTGCGGATGCGCCGGGTCGCTTCGAGACCGTCGACCTCGGGCATCTGGACGTCCATCAGGATCAGATCGTAGGGCCGGCACTGCAAGGCCGCGAGGACCTCCCGTCCATTGGAGGCCAGGTCCGCCAGATAGCCCAGATGGCCGAGCAGGCCGAGCATCACATGCTGGTTCACCGGGTGGTCCTCGGCCAGCAGGACGCGTAGCGGATGGCGCTCCGCCAGGGCGCGGTCGGCGTATCCGGACACGGGGGGATGGCTCGCCGGCGCTGGGGCCGCCTCGCCGGCGATGGTGAAATGGAACGTCGAGCCCTGGCCGGCGAGACTCTCCGCCCAGATGGTGCCGCCCATGAGCTCGGTCAGCCGCTTGCTGATGGCCAGGCCGAGGCCGGTGCCGCCATGCTTGCGGGTGAGCGAGCCGTCGAGCTGCTGGAAGGCGATGAACAGGCGGCCCAGCTCCTCGGAAGGGATGCCGATGCCGGTGTCGGAGACGGCGAAGTGCGCCTCGACGCGGCCGTCGGCCAGCGTGCGGGCCGACAATGCGACGCACACTTCCCCCTGGGGAGTGAATTTGACGGCGTTGCCCAGCAGGTTGACCAGCACCTGGCGAGTCCGCGCGTGATCGCCCGTAATCGCCTCCGGGGTTCCCGCGGCGACGGTCTGGCGGAGCGTGATGCCCTGCCGCACGGCCAGCGGCCTGACCATCTCCAAACTCTCTTCGATCACCGCTGCGAGGCTGAACGGCGCGCGCTCGATCTCCACCTTTCCCGACTCCATCTTGGAGAAGTCGAGGATGTCGTTGATCAAAGCCAGCAACGCTTCACCGCTCCCCTGGATCGTCTCCGCGTAGTCTTTCTGGATGGTGGTGAGGGGCGTTTCCAGAAGAAGGCTGGTCATTCCGATGACGCCGTTCATCGGCGTGCGGATCTCATGGCTCATGTTGGCGAGGAACTCGCTCTTGGCCCGGCTGGCGGCCAGCGCCTCCTCTTTGGCGGCGAGGAGAGCGGCGGTGCGCTCCCGGATCTGATCCTCCAGGGTCAGACGCAGCCGGTCGAGCTCGTCGTGGACGCGCCGGAAGCGGCTGGACAGGGCTCCGCCCATCGCCACCAGGACCACCGCGAAACCGAAGGGCACCAGAGAGACTTCCTGGCTCCACGGCAATGCGAGCTGGCGGCCGGCCATCTCGACGGCTTCGACCGCGATCAGGATCATTCCGCCGGCGGCGATCAAGCGCGCCTCGACGTCTCCCCGCCACATCTCGCGCAAGACCAGCGCCGCCACCACCACCAGGAGTGGCAGCAGCCACAGCATACGGGGGCGCTGGCTCGCGACCACCAGGTTCACGTCGGGCCACAGGCCGACGAACAGGGCGAGCGCGCCGTGGGAGAGCTGGTAGGCGCGGAGCAGCCGCGGAACGGGCCGGGAGAAGAAGGTCCAGAGGAACTGGATGGCGAACAGCGCGGCGAGATGGCCGGTCAGGTCGCTGGCCCGCACCGCCAGGTCGTAGCGGTCGGTGAGCTGATAGATCCAGTAGGAGCTGGCAAAGGTGTTGACGGCAAAGCACAAGGACAGGAGGCTGAACCAGAGATGCCCTTTCTCCTGCCGGCGGCGGAGATAGAGCAAGGCATGGTAAGCCGCCGCGGCAAGGAAAAGGAGGCTGAGCACGAGCACGGGGACGTCGGCCAGCAGGGTGCGGTTCCATGCGGCCTCATCACCGGGCTTCCAGAATCTGGAATCGACCATGACGCTGCCGGCAGTATAGCGCTTAGAATCAGGTGCCATGACAACCAAATGCGGTAGAAGCGCTGAGGAGAGCGCGTTCTTTTGAAGGCTTTGAATTCAGGGATCTGTCTCGGCTTTGTCTGTCTCCTCAATCCGCTCCTCGCCGGCGCCGGCGCGCTGACGCCCGAGGAACAGCGCGGGCGGCAGATCTTCGTCGACGGGACCAGCCCCTCGGGAGGCGAGATCACTGCTGTGATGAGTAACGAAGGGATCGAGGTGCCGGCCTCGGCCGTGCCCTGCGCCGGCTGCCATGGGCGGGACGGACGCGGCCGGCCGGAAGGGGGTGTCGCGCCGTCCGATCTCACCTGGGAGGTGCTGACCCGGCAGGGCGGCGTCACCCATCCGAGCGGCCGGCACCATCCTCCATATGACGAGCGCCTGTTCAAACGCGCCGTCACGATGGGGCTCGATCCTGCCGGTAACCCGCTGCACGTGGCGATGCCGCGCTTCCGCCTCAGCTTACAGGACATGGCCGACCTGACCGCCTATATCAAAAGGTTGGGCACGGCGAGCGATCCCGGAGTCACTGGCACCGCGGTGCGCATCGGCCTCGTGCTGCCGCCGCCGGGACCGCTGACCGCCATGGGAAGAACCGTGCAGGCGGCGCTCGCCGCGCGCTTCGAGGAGTGGAACGCCAAAGGGGGGATCTACGGCCGCAGGCTCGATCTGGTCCCCTTCGAGCCGCCTGCAGATCAAGCCGCGCGGCGGACCGCCGTCGCCGATTTCCTGGTCAAGAGCGGCACGTTCGCCAACCTCGGCGCCTTCCTGCTGGGAGACGACACGGCCCTCGCCACGCTGTTCGAAAAGAGCGAGATGCCGCTCATCGCTCCGTTCACCGTACACCCGCGGGAGACCTTTCCGCTGCAGCGCGACGTCTTCTATCTATTACCAGGGATCGAAACCCAGGGAGTCGCTCTGGTGCGCGCGCTCCGCGCAGCCGCCTGGGCACATCCGTCGGCTCCGGCGATCGTGGCGCCGGACGACGCCGGCCTCGATGACGCTGTGTCCGCCGTGGCCCGTGCCTGTGGAGCCTGGGCTCCGGCGCAGACCGTTCGCTATGGACGGAGCGGTTTTGATCCAGCCCCGCTGGCGCATCGCCTGGTTGGGGCGGACCCGGTCGTCTTTCTCGGCGCGGGGCCGGAGGCACTGGCTCTGCTCCGCGCCGCCGACGCCATCGGCTGGCACCCTGTGTTCGCCGCGACAGCCGCCGCCGGAGACGGCGCGCTCCGCCAGGCGCCGAAATCCTTCGCCGGCCGTCTCTGGCTGGCCTTGCCCGCGGCGCCCAATGAGGTCTCCGCCCAGCTCACCGCGCTGGCCGGCGCGGAGATCCTCGGCGAGGCTCTCCGGCGCGCCGGCCGCGATCTCACCCGCGACCGGCTCATCGAACAGATGGAATCGCTCCGCGGTTTCGAAACCGGCTACGCACCGCCCGTCACCTAC
>DATARD010000045.1:0-1796 GCA_036264355.1 Thermoanaerobaculia bacterium | reverse complement strand
GGGGCCGTCCGAAACTCGTCTGGGCCGGCGACACCCTGAATAATTCCATCTTTGAGCCCCTCGCCCATAGCGTGCAGCGAGAAATCGCTGTAGGGGTGGATCGGGACGCCGTCATGCGTGGTCTGTGTCGGGACGTGGCAGTGGGCGCAGCCAATGGTCTTGAAGACCGTCTCGCCCCGTGTCGAGGAAGTCGTGGCGGGAAAGGGCGTGGGGGGCGTGCTAAGCCGCATAAAGTCTGCAAAGTTCGCGACATCTGACGAGTAATCCGACGCCGGGCTGCCGCTATTGATCGTGCTGGTAAGGTTAGTCGCGTCCTCGGGTGTTGCGTTGAACTGGCAGTTCTTGTTCGTTTCACGTTCGTTCGGGAACAGTTCGTTGGTCACGCCTTGTTCGACGTTGTATGCCTCGCCGGCGAAGATCAAGAGGCTCTTGTTCTGCGCCTTCCACCCGAACTTGGTGATCGTGCCATCGTTGCCGGAGTGGTTGAAATGGGGCGTGATGCCGAGTTTCGAGTCGGTCACGGCGTTCGCCTCGAGCACGTTGTCCGGGACGTCCTCTACCAAGCCAAGGCCGAATAGCGGTGTCGGGATGCGGAAGATGACGTTATTGCGCGCTAGTTCGTGCGCGAAGTCCGGTTGCGCGATGACGCAACCAGCCGCGTCGGTACGACCGGTAATGGTAAAGAGGTCGTGGACGCCGCCGTCCAGGAGCCTACCCTCGGCGTCATGCTCCCCGCTGCCGTGGGCCTGCTCATCGTGATCCACGTCTTGGTCCGGCACGACGACAAAGCGAGCCTCACGCACGGGGCCGGTCAGCGTGATGAAGGAGGGGATGCTGTTCTTAGCCCCATCTAACGAAGCGACGGCGATCTGGGGATTTGTGGCGGGACTGGACCCGCCAAAAGTCGGTTGCACATGACACATGGCGCACGAGTTGCCATTAAACCGCGGACCGAGACCGTTGGAGACTGAATCGACTTCCTTGAACCGCTTTAACGCCGCTGCGAAGAGTGCCGCCTCGGCTGCGGACAGGGTGGTCAGGGGCCCTCCAGCGTGGGTGTGGGTGGGGTCACTTCGTGGCCCAGGATCGACCTGCGCGTTAGCGCTTATAGGAATTGCACTGCATAGCAGTAAAGGGAGTAGCAAATGTTTCATGGCGCAGCCCCGTTCGTACTGTCATTGCTAGCCACCGATCTGTTCTCTCGGTCGTTAACCTGGCCTATCGACTCGGTGGCCAGCTCGCGCAACTGCACGGCAACGTTAACCATACCTACGTCAGGGGTCTGTCAATTCGCCGTCAGAAGGACGTCTTCCGTGCTCGTTTCTGATCTGCCGATGACGACGGAACAGCAGAGGACGGGCCGCGTGGCTCCCAAGCCGCTGCAGGTGATACCGGTGGGCCGCCGTCTTCATGAACGGCCGCTTCGGGGTACGAGCCGCCGCTCGCGTGACCGGAATCGGACAGCGGCTTAGGGTCGAAAAAGGGAATTCGAGCGGAGGCGTCACCCGGCTTGCCGCTGGCGCCAGGCTGGGAGAGCGCTATCTTTCTCCCATGCTCAGATTTGCCTTCGCCGTCGTCTTTACCCTGACCACGGCGCTCCTCCTCTTGCCTGCACCCTCGGCTGCCTTCGATCTGTTTGCGACGCACGAGGTGACGGTGCAATTCGCGACCCAGGACGGCAAGCCGTTGGCGAACGCCGACGTGCAGGTGTTCGCCCCTGGTGACGCTAAAGCGCCGGTAATCACCGGGCGCACCGATGCTGAAGGAAAATTTGTTTTCGCAGCCGACCAAGACGG
>DATARD010000384.1:0-30445 GCA_036264355.1 Thermoanaerobaculia bacterium | reverse complement strand
GCCGACATAGACATCGGCCTCCTCCTCGAAGCGCTGGGAGAAGGCTTCGATCAGGTAGACGATCTCATTGCGGTGCAGCTCGGTCTCGCCCATCGGCTGGCCGTCGGACTCCGGATAAAAGACATCGTCGTAGCGGAGGGGAATCGCGTGCATCCGGGCTATCCTTTCTCCTGTCGGTCACCTGATGAGATCATACCGGCATGCCGAGGCGCAACCGGGCCATAGGTCATGGTACCACCCCGGGAGCATCGGGAGTGGCGTGACCGTCGTACACCCGACCGTCACGGCCCTGCGCAGTGGCGTCCTCGTCGCGCGCCGTGCCGCCACCGCCGTGCGCAGTGCTCTCACCGTCGTGGGCAGCGCGGTCGCTGTCGTACCTAGTACCGTCACGGTCGTACGTAGTGCAGTCACTGTCGCACGCAGTGCTGTCACAGTCTTACGTAGTGCTGTCACTGTCGTGCGCAATGCAGTGACTGTCGCGCGTAGTGCAGTCACTGTCGTACGCAACGCCGTCACAGTCGCACGGAGTGCAGTAACCGTCGTGCGCAATGCCGTCACAGTCGCACGTAGTGCCGTCACGGTCGCACCGGGTGCGGTGACGCCACTTCCGGCGCCCCCACCTCCCGCCGCTTCCACAGCTTGTACACCGCGGGATAGACCAGCAGCTCGAGCAGGAACGAGGTCACCAGCCCCCCGATCATCGGTGCCGCGATCCGTTTCATGACGTCCGCTCCGGCGGAAGTCGACCAGAGGATCGGCAGCAGGCCCATGAAGGCGGCGCTGACGGTCATCATCTTGGGGCGCGCCCTTTTGACGGCTCCGTGGACGATCGCCTCGTCGAGGTCCTCCAGGGTGCGCAGCCTTCCTTCCCTTTTCGCTTCGTCGTAGGAGAGATCGAGGAAGAGGAGCATGAAGACTCCGGTCTCGGCGTCGAGGCCGAGGAGCGCGATCATCCCCACCCAGGCGGCGATGGAGACGTTGTAGCCGAGGAGGTAGAAGAGCCAGATCGCTCCCACGGTCGAGAATGGTACGGCGAGCATGACGACTGCAGCCTTGAAGCCGGAACGGGTGTTCAGGTAGAGCAGGAGGAAGATGAGCGCCAGAGTGATGGGCACGACAATCTTCAACCTTTCGCGCACCCTGAGCATGTTCTCGTATTGGCCGCTCCACTGGAGCGTGACGCCTTTGGGGAGCTTGAGCCTCTCCCCCACCGCGCGCTTGGCCTGCTCGACGTAGCCGCCGATGTCGCGGCCGGCGAGGTCGACGTAGACGTAGCCGGAGAGGAAGCCGTTTTCGTCGCGCAGCATGGCCGGACCGCGGGCGATCTTGATCTCCGCCACTTCGGCGAGCGGCACTTGCGCACCGCTGCGCGTGGCGACGAGCACCCGCGCCAGACGGTCCGGCTGGTCGCGCAGCTCGCGCGGATAGCGGACGTTGACCGGGTAGCGCTCGCGGCCTTCGATCGTGGTGGTCACGTTGTCGCCGCCGATCGCGGTCGCGATCACCATCTGCACGTCCTGCACGGTGAGGCCGTAGCGCGCGAGCTGGTCGCGCCGCGGCACGATGTCGAGGAAGTAGCCGTCGGCCACCCGTTCGGCGTAGACGCTGCGGGTGCCGGGCACTTCGCGGAGGATCGCCTCCAGCGCTTCGCCCAGGCGCTGGATCTCGTCGAGGCTGCTGCCGAAGATCTTGATGCCGACCGGCGTGCGGATGCCGGTGGTGAGCATGTCGGTGCGGTTGCGGATCGGCATGGTCCAGGCGTTGCTCATCCCCGGCACGCGGAGAACCCGGTCCATCTCGGCGGTCAGCTCGTCCAGGGTCATGTGGTCGGGCCAGAACGGCCGGAAGGCGGGTTTCAGCCACGCCGGCGCCCAGCCGCTGTACCAGCGCTCCCGCGGACGCCAAGCGCTCTCCGGCTTGAGCAAAATGGTGGTCTCGAACATCGAGAACGGCGCCGGATCGGTCGGCGTGTCCGCCCGCCCGGCTTTGCCGAACACCCTCTCCACTTCCGGGAAGGACTTGAGCGCCCGGTCCTCTGCGCGCAGCAGCTCCTCGGCCTGGGCCACGGACATGCCGGGCTGTCCGATGGGCATGTAGAGCAACGTGCCTTCGTCGAGCGGCGGCATGAATTCGGAGCCGAGCTTGAAGTACACCGGCACGCTCACCGCGACCAGCGCCGCCGCGCCGAGGATCACGGCGAGCGGCCGGCGGAGCACGAAGCGGCAGACAGGATCATAAACGCGGAAGATGGCACGGCTGATCGGATGCTTCTCCTCCGGATGATAGGTGCCGACCGCGGCGCGCGACGCCCAGCGCGCCAACCAGGCGGGTTTGAAAGTGAACGGGTCCATGCGAGTGAACAGCATGCGCATCGCCGGATCGAGGGTGATGGCGAGGAGCGCCGCGATCGCCATGGCGAGGTTTTTCGACAGGGCCAGTGGTTTGAACAGGCGCCCTTCCTGATCCACCAAGGCGAACACCGGCAGGAACGCGACCGCGATCACCAGCAGGGAGAAGAAGACCGACGGACCGACCTCCTGGAGCGCTTCCAGGCGTATTTTGTGGAAATCCCCCTGGCGCCCTCCCGCTTGCCAGCGTTCCAGCTTGTTGTAGGCGTTTTCCACCTCGACGATCGCGCCGTCCACCAGCACGCCGATCGAGATCGCGATGCCGGCGAGCGACATGATGTTGACGTCGACGCCGAGCAGATACATGGGGATGAACGCGAGCAGCACGGAGATCGGAATGGTGAGGATCGGCACCGCCGCCGAGGGCAGATGCCAGAGAAAGGCGAGAATCACCAGCGAGACGATGATCATCTCGATCGCCAGCTCGTGCTTGAGCGTATCGAGCGCACGGGTGATCAGATCCGCGCGGTCGTAGGTGGTGACAATCTCCACGCCGTCCGGCAGGCTGGATTTGAGATCGGCGAGCTTGTCTTTCACCCTGCGGATGGTGTTGAGCGCGTTTTCCCCCTGACGCATGACCACGATGCCGCCGACGTGATCGCCCAGGCCGTCGAGGTCGGCGACGCCGCGGCGGATCTCCGGCCCCAGCTCCACCCGGGCGACGTCGCGCAGCAGCACCGGCACGCCGCCGGGACCGGTTTTGACGGCGATCTGCTCGAAGTCCGGAACCTTGGTGGCGTAGCCGCGACCACGCACCATGTACTCGCGGCCGGTCCATTCGATCAGCCGGCCGCCGACTTCGTTGTTCGAGCGGCGCAGAGCGGCGACGACATCTTCGAGCGGAATGCCATAGGAAGCCAGGCGGTTGGGATCGACGGTCACCTGGTACTGCTTGACGAACCCGCCGACCGCCGCGACCTCGGCGACGCCGGGCACCGCTTGCAGCGCGTAGCGCAGGGTCCAATCCTGATAGGAACGCAGCTCGTCGAGCGAGTGCTTGCCCGAATGATCGATCAGGGCGTATTGGAACACCCAGCCGACGCCGGTGGCGTCCGGACCGAGCTCGGTCTGCACGCCGTCGGGCAGCCGCGACTGGATTTTCGACAGGTATTCGAGCACCCGCGAGCGCGCCCAGTAGAGATCCGTGCCGTCCTGGAAGACGACATAGACATAGGAGAAGCCGAAATCCGAGAAGCCGCGGATTCCCTTGACTTTGGGCGCTCCCAGGAGGGAGGTGACGATCGGATAGGTGACCTGGTCTTCGATGATGTCGGGCGAGCGGTCCCATTTCGAGTAGATGATCACCTGGGTGTCCGACAAATCGGGCAGCGCGTCGAGGCGGATCTCGCGCAAGGTCCATCCGGCGAGGAGCATCAGCCCGGCGACGGCGAGGAGAACCAGCAGCTTGTTCTCGGCCGAGAAGCGGATGATCCTGCGGATGATTGCGATCATCGGGGCACCGCGGCGCGCAGGCGCGACTCGGAGTCGAGCAGGAAGTTGGCGCGCACCGCGACGCGCTCGCCGGCCTGGAGCCCGGAGAGGACGATCACTTTTCCGTCATCGGCGGCGCCCACCGTCACCTCGCGCGGCGCCAAGACGCCGTCCTGGTCGACGAACACCACCTTGCGCAGGCCGGAATCGATCACCGCGGAGCCGGGGACGACGACGCCTTCGGTGGCTTCGATCTCCGGCATCACGTCCACATACATGCCGGGTTTGAGGATCATCCTGGGATTGGGCAGCTCGAGGCGGGCCTTGAGCGTGCGGCTCTGCGGATCGAGGGTCGGATAGACGTAGTCGATGCGCGCCGTGAGGTGCACGCCGGGATCGTTGGGAAGGGTCACGGTCGCCGTGCGGCCCACGGTCAGCGCGCGGCTTTCGGATTCATAGAAGTCGGCCTCGACCCACACCCTGGAGAGATCGGTGATGATGAGCAAATCGAGGCCTGGCTGCACTTCCATCCCCTCGAAGACCTCTTTCCCGGTCACATAGCCGGAAAACGGCGCGGGGAGCGTCACCGTGCGCTCCGGCTTGCCGGTCTTCTCGATCCTTGCGATCAGGCTCCGCGGCACGTCGAACAGCTCCAGCCGGCGCCGCGCGGCCGTCAGCAGGTCCTCGCCGCCGCGGCGCACCTCGGGAATGGACGAGGCGGCGAAGCGGCCCGCGGTCTCCCGGGCGCGCAGGTATTCCTCCTCGGTGGCGAGGATCTGCGGCGAATAGATCGCGAGGAGCGGCTCGCCGGCGCGCACTTGCTGCCCCATCGAGCTGACCGAAAGCTTTTCGATCCAGCCGGAGATTTTGGTGTGCACGTGGCGCACCCGGCTCTCGTCGGCCGCGACGACGCCCACCGCACGGAGAGTGCGGCGGAGCACCTGGCGCTCGGCCACCGCGGTCTGCACACCGGACAGGCGCAGCTCCGAATCGTCCATCTTCACCGGCGCGAACCCCGGCACCTCGCCGGCGGTCGGAGCCGGCGCTTTCGGGGCGGCCGGCGCGGCGGTTTCCGCGTAGACCGGCACGTAGTCCATGCCCATCGAATCTTTGGCGGGCACCGGCGACGTGATCTTGGGGTCCATCGGATTGCGGTAATAGAGGGGCTTGGCCGCCGCCTCCCGATCGCCGCAGCCGGAAAGCGTCATGGCGACGATCACCAGAATCGCCAGCAGGGCGAGAAGAGAGATGAGACGGACGATCGGGTTTATCGATTTCATGGCTGCTCTCCTTCGCCGGTGAGCCTTGCGAGCTCGGCCCATGCGGTGAAGCGGTCCGCCTCCCGGCGGGCGAGCTGCATGCGGGCGTCGAGCCAGAGATTGAAATCTTCGGCCACGGTGGAAAAGTCGCCGCGGCCGTTCAAATACGAGGTGCGGGCGGCGTCGAGGGCGCTGCCGGATTGCAGAAGGATTCCTTCGCGGAAACGGACGATCTGGCGCTCCGCCCGGCTCCACCGCGCGGCGGCGCTCGCGGCGGCGGCCCGCGCCATGGCCTCGGCGTCCCGCAGGTCACTCCGTGCCGCCTCGACCTCCAGCTCCGCGGCGCGGATCATCGGCTCCTGTCTGCTCTTCTTCCACAGCGGCAGCTCGACGCCGAGCCGCAGCGTGAGCACCGGACCGAAGCCACCGCGGGCGGCGATGCCGGCCGCCGGGGCGAAATCCGGCTTGAGATCGAGCCGCGCCGCCGCGAGCTTCTTCTCGGCCGCGGCGAGAGCGGCTGCCGCGGTCCGTACCTCGGCAGAGCCGGCGACCGCGGCTTCTTCCCAGGAACCGGCAGGAGGTTGCACCGCGGGCAGCTCAGCCACCTCGCCGAGCGGCGCCGCGCCGGGCCGGTCGAGCCAGCGGTTGAGATCCGCCACCAGAGCCGCGCGTTCGGCGCGCAGATCGTCGAGCTGCTCGTCGAGCCGGGTCACCTGGAGCTGCGCCTTGAGGATCGGCTCCTGCTCCCCTTCGCCGGCCGAGTAGCGGGCCGAGGTGGTGGCGGCCAGCATCTCCAGCATCTCGTGCGCCGCCGCCAGCGCCTGCTTCTCGTGGTCGATGGCATACAGACGCGCATAGAGCGAGCGCACCTCGCTCCGGATGCGCCGCGCCAGGGCATCCACCGCCGCCGCTTGGCGCGCGGTCTCGGCTTCCGCCGCCTCCCTGCGGGCGCGCCGCTTGCCGGGGTACGGGAGCCCTTGGCGGACCTCGACGCCCGCCATCGACATCTCTTCTTTCCCGAGGGTGTAGGAAGGGAACCTGGCATCGATGACCATCGCCTCGATCATCGGATCGGGCAGTGCGCCCGCCGCCGGCTCCAGGGCGCGGGACGCCGCGGCGCCGGAGCGCAGCGCCGCCAGGGCGGGAGACCTGGCCAGCGCCTCCGTCACCAGCTCGGAGACCGGAGGGGCGGGCGCGGTCTGCGCCAGCGCCGGCACCGCCGCGGCCCACAGAATCCAGAGGAAAAAAACTCGCATCGTGCTCCTCCACGGACAGGGTTGCACCGGGACGGCAGGTCCCGGTGCGACACATCACCCCGTGGGGAGCTTCAGATCAGGAGGACAGACAAGAGGGTATAGAGCGGAACCGCCCGCTGCGGTGAAAAGCGGCCGAAGTGCCGGTCGGGGCTCATCCCCGAAGCCGGCACGCGGACCTCGGACGCCGGGAGGACGTCCGCAGCGGGCGATCTCTGAGCTTGCACCTCGCGCACCGCCAGGGCCGTCGGAGCTGCGAGACGACCGCAGCACCCTGGAACCCACCGCCTCATCTCCCTGGACGCCGAAGCGCTCATCTGGCAGCAGGAATGCGCCGCGGTCCGCGTTCGCGGGCACGTCGCGCACGTGCTGCCCCAGGCCAGCGAAGGCCCGAGCGTAAGCGCCAAGAGGACGAGAGCCGTGAGCTTGCCGAGATGGCCGATGCGGGAGGTGTGGCTCATGGATGCATCGTAGGATACACCTTCCGGCCTGTCGCCGCGTCGCCGGGCAGTCTCGAGATCCCCTCCGCCGGGGTGGGGCGAATGACGCCAACGCGGTAGAATGGCGGCTCACCCGACGGCCGCCGCACAGCCGTCCCGGAAGGAGGGTCGATGTCAAAACCCGGATGGACCACCGCCGCAGGATTCCTCCTGCTGGCCGCGTCAGCGCTCGCCGCCACGCCGCCGCCACCGTCTCCATCGTCTCCAATGCCCGTCCCGCCGACGGTCGAAGACGCCCGCCGCATCAACGCGGCCGACGCCCGGCAGGCGCTGGCCAGGAACGAAGCCGTGCTCGTCGACGTCCGCCCCAAGGAGTCCTACGACGCCGAGCACGCCCAGGGAGCGCTGCTGATTCCACTCAGCGACGTGGTCGCCCGCGCCGGAGAGCTGCCGAAGGACAAGCTGATCATCACGTATTGCACGTGACCCGCCGAGCACACGAGCGCCCGTGCGGTGCTCGATCTCCAAGCCAAAGGATTCAAGAACGTCGCCTGCCTCCTCGGCGGATTGAACGCCTGGAAGGAGGCGGGAGGGGCGGTGGTGACGGGAAAATAAAGCCTCGGCGGAGGAGGCTTGTCACTCCTCCTCCGCAAACAATTCCCGAAAAAACAGCTCCCGCCGCAGCAGGAACTCCCGCGTCAAGCGGTAGTGCTCGGTGTCCTCATACTCCACCTTGTCGATCCCGGTCTCGGAGAGCTGGTAGAGCAGCGCTCTGGGAAAGGCGAGGAGAATCGGGGAGTGGGTGGCGATGAGGAACTGCGAGCCGTCCTGGATCAGCAGGTGGATGTGGCGCAGGAGGACGAGCTGGCGGCTCGGGGAGAGAGCGGCTTCGGGCTCGTCCAGGATGTAGAGCCCCTCCGGCCCGAAGCGGTTCTCCACCAGCGCCAGGAACGACTCGCCATGCGACTTCTCGTGCAGAGCGCCGCCATAGGCGTGGTCAACGCCGAGCTTCTCGATCTCGGTGGCGACGTTGAAGAAGCTCTCGGCGCGCAGGAAGTAGCCGGTCGTGGGCTGGCGGATTCCGCGCACCAGGCGCAGGCAGCGGCAGAGGTCCGACTCGGAGCTGCGGGTCGCGAAGTTGAAGTTCTTCGATCCCCCTTCGGCATTGAATCCCGCCGCGACGGCGATCGCCTCGATGAGGGTCGACTTGCCGCTGCCGTTCTCGCCGAGAAGGAAGGTGACGCGCGGGTCGAGATCGAGCGCGCCCTGCTCTTCGAGGGCGCGGACGGCGGGGATGGTGAACGGATACCGCTGGCGGTCCGGAATCCGCTCGGGGCGGATCTGGACGGAGCGCAGGAAGGTTTCGTAGCGGGGTGGCACAGGGTGAGCTCGGGGAGTGAGGACGCGGGTATTGTAGCCCGGCCAGGCACTTCGCGCAGGAGGCGACTAAGATGAAGCCATGACCAACGATCCCCTGGAGAAACTCCGCCGCCTCTGCCTGGCCCTGCCGGAAGCCACGGAACGGCTGAGCCATGGCGAGCCGACGTGGTTTGTGCGCGACAAGAAGACGTTCGTCATGTATGCGAACCATCATCACGACGACGTCCTGGCGTTCTGGTGCGCCGCGTCGGATGGCGCGCAGGAGATGCTGGTCGGATCAGATCCTGAACGATTTTTTGTGCCGCCGTACGTCGGGCACCGCGGTTGGCTCGGCGTACGGCTCGATGTGCCGCCGATCGATTGGGACCAGATCGCGGATCTGGTGACCGATGCCTATCGCGCCGTCGCTCCCAAGCGGCTGGTGGCCGAGCTCGACGCGCGCGAGGGTTGAAGAGCAGACCTAACCGCAAGGCGAGCGTGGCCGTGCGGCCATCCGGCCCGGTGAGCGCGTTCGGCTTCTGCCCCTCGGCGATGAAGCTGGTGCCGGAGAAGGCCCAGACGGAGATCCCGGGCAGCGGCTTGCCTCCTCTCAACCCTCTGGCTGTTGGCGGCCTCCTGATCGCAACCTCATGACTGCGACCAGAGCCAAGGCGAGCACGAGCAGCAACAGGGCGAGCGGCGAGAGCGCGGGGACCGCGATGACGTCCTGCGTCTCGAAGGACACCGCTCCGCTGAACGGAGTCCAGTTGGTATCACGGCGGAAGATCCCGACTCCGCCAGTGCCGCCATCGGCATAGTTTCCGGCCGTCTGGGTGTTCCAATACGCGGTGTCCGGAAACGGATTGCTCCCCACCGAAGGCGCCGTGCTGGACAGACCGAAATTCAGTGATACGTAGGGTCCCGGCGCTCCGATCGGGTTATAGCCCCAGGTTTGCGTGTTGAATGCCAAGCCATAGATGATCTGGTTGGGCACGGCCGTCCCGGTAAAATCGAAGGTGACCGTGAACGCAAACCCGCTGTAGCAGTTTCCATCGCTCGCCCGCCAAGCCGTTCCTCCCGGGCACGTCGGATCTGCCGGTGGCCGCCACGGAATGGCGAACGTCTGCGTGCGGGTGGCGATCAGCGCGCCCGGCGCCGGATTCGGGCCGCTGTTGTCCACGTTGTAGAGATTGAGCGTGAGCGGATGGTTCCACGTCGGCCCGGTGGATCCGGGGAAGGTCGGATAGTCCGAGGCCAAGGCCCAGTCGCTCATCACCAGCGTCACCTGCTTCAGCACCCGGCCTCCAGCGCCGAATTGGATCAGATCCCCGAATTCAGATGTCTGGGTCGCCTGATAGCCCAGGCTCGGCACATTCGGAGGAAGCGGGCTGGGAGTGCTGTCGTAGATGACGGAGGCGCCCGCGGCCAGGGGCGAGCAGGCAATCAGGAGAAGCACCGTGAGCGCGGTGATCATAGTGAGCGCGCCACGACCGGAACATCGCCGCATTGTACCAGAGCATCCTCTCATGGATATCTCCTTGGATTCAAACTCCGTCAGGAAAACGGTCCGCGACGAGATTCAAGCTCACGTTGTGCTCCAGAAACCCCTTGAGCCAGCGAGCACCAGGGTGAATCCTTCGGTCGATCCGATCGCCTGCTTGACGATCTCGTCGCCTTCGCCGGTAAAACCCTGGTTCGTGATGCTGACGAAGGTCGTGCCGTCGGCGCGCGAGGTGAACGTCCACTCCACCAGGGTCGGCGTGCCGTAGCCGGGCCATTCGACGAGGATCTTCCTGTTCTTTTCGATCTCCTTGACCTGGATCGGGATCGAAAAGTTGTACATGCCCCACGTCCAGGTGATCTCTTTGCCGACCTCCAGCCGTCCGCTGCCCTGGGTGAACCAGAATCTGGAGGTGATGGCCGGATCGACGAAGGCTTCGAAGACTTCGTCGACCGGCTTGCGGATGAGCATTTCCGCTTTGGCGATGGGGGTCTGTTTGAGATCCATGACCCCGGTATCTTATCCCAGGAGCACGAGAGCAAACATCGGACCACCGGACGAGCCAATCGTGCGGCTCATGGATGCCGGTCGAGCCTGCGGACACGGACGATCGTGGCAGGCAGGGACAGAATCTCTGGATCACCGGTAATGACGGGCGCCTTCTCCACCCGGCCGGTAGCGACGGCGAATGCGTCAGCGTAGGAGAGCGGGTGCCTCGCTTTGACCCGAGCCGCCTCAAGGACCAGTGATTCGCGAGCCGGCACAATGTCGATCGGAAGCGCCTTCACCTGATCGAGGCGTTCCTCAGCCTGCGTCGCATCGGTGAGCTGGATCAGCCGATAGAAAACTTCTCCGAGGTTGACCACGTTCAGCAAGAGGCGAAGATTGCCGCTTTGAGCGCGGCGGAGATAGCGGCGCATCGCCGCCGCACCAGGTTCCTCGGCTCGCAGGAACGCCAGGATCGCCCACGAGTCAACGACCGCGACGCTACCAGCGCTCATCGGCTTCGATTTCGGCTCGGTGCTCAGCTTCGAGATCCGCAAGGGGATTCCGTGGATGGTCCTTCAGGCAGCCATAGAGGGTGTCGATCGCATCCTCGGCCTCGAGCGGCGTCAAGCGCACGGCACCACCGTCCATGATCTCGACAGCAAGCTGGGTGCCCGACGCCCACTGGAGCTCCTCGCGCACGCGCTTGGGAATGACGACCTGCCCCTTGCTGGTCACTCGGGTGGCGGATTTCATGAGCACGATCTTACCAAGCATGTAAGACGGTGTCCATCGCGCGGGCCGACCGAGCTTCTATCCTTCCCGCCGCACCGCGCTCTCGTGCCAACGGTGCAGAAGCAGCCAGGAGAGGCCGGAGAGCGCCGCCCAGAGCAGCACTCCGGCGGCCGAGAGGAGGGCCAGCGCCGCGAACATCCGGGGAATCTCCAGGTTGTAGCCCGACTCCAGGATTCGATAGGCCAGGCCGGTTTCGGTGCCGCCACTCCCCGCCACGAGCTCCGCGACCACCGCGCCGATGAGCGCCAGACCGCCACTGATCCGCAATCCCCCCAGAAAGTAGGGCAGCGCGCTCGGCAGCCGCACCCGGCGGAACACTTGCCAGCGGGACGCGCCATAGAGCCGCAGGAGGTCGAGGAGATTGTGGTCGGCGCTGTTGAGCCCCAGGGTGGTGTTCGCGACCATTGGGAAGAATGCCACGATTCCGGCACAGACCACGAGGGCGAGCCGGACGTTGTGAATCCAGATCAGGAGCAGCGGGGCAACCGCCACGATCGGCGTGACCTGCAAAACCACCGCGAGCGGAAAGAAGCTCCGTTCGATCCAGCGGGATTGCGCCAGGAGCACCGCCAGGCCGGCCCCCAGAATGACCGCGGCGAGGAGAGCTTCGCCGGTGACCGCGAGGGTGAAGAGGAGCGACGAAAAGAGCGTCGGCCAGCTCTCGCCGAGGGCGGCGGCGATCCGCAGCGGTCCCGGCAGGATGTACTCCGGAACGTGCCGCCAGCGCACCAGCCCTTCCCAGACCGCCAGGCACAACAGGATCACCGCGAGGGGCGGTCCCCCCATCGCGGAAAACCCGGCGAGCCGGCGGCGCAGTCTCATCGCATCGCCTCCGCCAGCTTTTCCGAGACCTGGCGGCAGGTGCTCAGATAGGTCGCGGACTCGCGGAAATCCCCGCCGCGCGGAGCCGGCGCGTCGACTACGACCTCGGCCATCACGCGGCCCGGCCGAGCGGAAAAGACCGCGATGCGGGTGGAAAGATAGACCGATTCCCAGACGCTGTGGGTGACGAAGACCACGGTGAAGCCCTGCGCCTGCCAGAGGGCGAGCAGGTCGTCGTTGAGCCGCGACCGGGTGATCTCGTCGAGGGCCGCGAACGGCTCGTCGAGCAACAGGAGACGCGGCGCGGCCACCAATGCGCGGGCGATCGACACCCGCATCTTCATCCCTCCGGACAGCTCGCGCGGCCGGGCTCGCTCGAAGCCGGCGAGCCCGACCCGTTCGATCAATCCTCCGACGCGGGCACGGATCTCCGTTCGGGGGACGCCGAGGATCTGCAACGGCAGCGCGATGTTCGCTTCGACCGTGGCCCAGGGCATCAGGGTCGGCTCCTGGAAGACGAAACCAATGGCGTTCGTCCCCGGCAACCTCCGCTCGACGCTCCCCGCCGTGGGTTGTGACAACCCGGCGATCAACCGCAGCGCCGTGCTCTTGCCGCAGCCCGAGGGACCCAGCAGGCTGAGCCACTCGCCGGGTCGGACATCGAGATCGAGCCCGGCGAGCGCCGTCACCCCGCCGGCGAACCGCTGCTCCACCTGGCGCAGGCGAATGATCGGCTCAGTGCCGAGAGGGGGTTCGCCCAACATTCCGATTGACGAATTGCAGCGTATAGGCATGGGACAGGTCGAGGTTGGCCGGATAGAGCCCGGCGCGGATCATGTCGGCGGCGAACGCCTTCCAGCGCGCGTCGGTCATCGCGCCGATGCCGAGCTTCAGGGCATCGCCGGAGTCGACCACGCCGTGCCGCTTCATGGCGTCGCGGCCATAGGCGAGCAGGTCGTCGGTCATCTCCGGATTGTCCTTCTTGATCAGCGCGTTGGCCGGTCCCGGATCGCCGTAGAGATAGCTGTACCAGCCTTCGATGCTGGCATCGACAAAACGGCGGACGAGATCGGGATGCTCCCGCACCAGCTTCCAGGCGCATTCGATCGTGGTCGAGTAGCTGTCGAATCCGTGATCGGCGAGCAGGAGGACGACCGGCTTCACCCCGGCCTTCTGCAAGGTGAACGGCTCGCTGGTCAGGTAGCCCTCCTGGATGGTCTTCTTGTCCGCCAGGAAGGGGGCCATGTTGAAGCTGTAGACCCGGATCTGGCCGTCGGTATAGCCGTAGCGGATCTTGAGGAAGTTCCAGAAGGTGAGGCGGGCCGCCGGCGCGATCAGGATCGGCTTTCCCTTGAGCGCCTCCAGGGTGTCGTTCCCCTGACCAGGATGGGCCAGAAGAACCTGGGGATCCTTCTGGAAAATCGCCGCCACGGTGACCATGGGGACCTTCGCCTTGACGTAGTTCAAGGCGGCGAACGAGCTGGAGCCGACGTTGAAGTCGACCACGCCGGCGGCGAGGAGCTGGGGGTTGTTGACCTGCGGCCCGCCCATGCGCAGGGTGACGTCGAGGCCGTACCGCCGGTAGATGCCGGTGGCGAGAGCCTGGTAGAAGCCGCCGTGCTCGGCCTCCGCCTTCCAGTTGGTGGCCAGGGTGATTTTTGGGGTGACCGGGTCGGCAGCGAGGCTGGGAGCCGCGGCGCAAAGAAGCAGACCGAGACAGAAGAGAAGACGCTTGGGCACGGGCCGTAGCGTACCACTCAAGCAAAGTGGACGCTCCCAGCGCCGCCGGCTGGAAGCGTCCGGGGAGAGGAGGGTCAGGAGCCTTTCTGCTGCTCGGCCATCTGGGCGCGCAGGCGATCTTCCTGCTCTCTGAGCTCAGGCGTGAGCTCGGCGCCGAAATCCTCCGCCTCGAAGATCTGGCGGATCTCGATCTCGGACTCACCGGTCGGAAAGGGATTCGGGCAGCGCTTGACCCACTCGATCGCCTCTTCCTTCGACTTCACCTGCCAGAGCCAGAAGCCGGCGACCAGCTCCTTGGTCTCGGCGAAGGGACCGTCGATCACCGTCCGCTTCGTGCCGGAGAACCGGACGCGGGCGCCTTTCGAGCTCGGCTGGAGCCCTTCGCCGGCGAGCATGATGCCGGCCTTCACCAGCTCTTCGTTGAACTTGCCCATGTCGGCCAGCAGCTTCTCTTCCGGCATCACGCCCGCTTCGGACTCTTTGGTGGCTTTGACCATGACCATGAATCGCATCGTTGTTGTCTCCTTGTGGTTTCAGGTTCGGAGCCGGGCTTGAGCCCTCGCTCTGTCAGGACGACGAACGAGGCGCCGCGAAATCGACACGCCGAGATTTTTTTCAACCAGCGTTTTGCAGCCGGCTAGCTGCGCAGGGGGAGGAGCGCGCGCAGCCGGCTGTCGCGCAGGTAGAGGCCGCCCCAGACGAGCACGCCGATCAGGATCTGCACGTAGGGCGGCTCGCCGATCCGCACATGGGTCGCGACCGCGCCGCCCATGTACGCCGCCACCAGGATGGCGCCGAGGACGGAGGTGCGCGGAATCGCGTAGAGGATCGCGCAGGTGATCTCGAGGATGCCGAGCGGAACCGCCAGACTCAAGGGCCATCCGAGATGGTCGAACCCCTTGGCGAGGTCGGGAGAGTGGGTGAACTTCATGCTGCCGCTGAACAGCAGCACCAGGACCGGCAGGGCGCTGAGGATGTAGCTGGTCCACAGGACCTTTTTGGAGATTGGCTTGGAAACGGGTGCGGCTGGAGCACTCGGTTGCATGGGTCTTTCCTCCTCAAGTCTTGGGTGACGGGTGGTCCTCAGCGGCCGACCGGGACGCCTTCGATGATCCGGTCGATTTCGGCGAAATCGTCCGGCCCGAGGCGCCAGCGGGCGGCGTTGGAGTTGGTCCACACCTGTTTGGCAGAGGTGGCGCCGGCGATGACCGACGCGATGACGGGCCGGCTGGCCAGCCAGGAGAACGCGAGATCGAGAAGCGTGTGGCCGTGATCGACGGCAAAGGCGGTGAGGGCTTCGACGGTGGCGGCGTTGTGATCGGTGAAAAAGCGCTGCGCCATCGACTCCCGCTCGGCCAGCCGGGTGTTCTCGGGCAGCGGCTCGCCGCGCCGGTATTTGCCGGTGAGGACTCCGCTCGCGAGAGGGAAGAACGGCAGGAAGGCGAGCCCTTGGCGCTCGCACTCGGCGAGCACCTCGTTTTCCGGCTCGCGGTGCAGGAGGCTGTACTCATTCTGCACGCTGACGAACTTCGCGCCCTGGCCCGCGGCGGCGCGGGCCTCGCGCAGTTGCTGCGCCGAGAAGTTCGAGCAGCCGATCTCCCGCACCTTGCCGCTCCGCACAAACTCGTCGAGGACGGCGAGGGTGTCGGCGATGGGGGTTTCCGGATCGGGCTGATGGAGCTGATAGAGGTCGACGTGATCGGTGCGCAGCCGGCGCAGGCTGTCTTCGAGAGCGCGCCGCGCATAGTCGGGCTTCGCGCCCTTGCGTTCGGCGTCGACCGCCATGCCGAACTTGGTGGCGAGCACCACCTTGTCGCGGCGGCCGTCGAGGGCGCGGCCGAGAAACTCCTCGCTCTTCGTGCCGCCATAGATGTCGGCGGTGTCGAAGAAGCAGATGCCCGCGTCGAGGGCGGCGTCGACGACGGCCAGGGTGCCGTCGTAATCGAGACGCCAACCGAAATTATTGCATCCGAGCCCGACGATCGTGACTTCCAAGGAACCGATCCGGCGAGTTTCCATGCTTAAAGTCCCCCTGGTTGCTGTTCTCCGACCCTTGAGCGAATGCCTCAGAAAGCAGGATATAGGAATGGCGGCGGTCCGTGTGGGAATGCGTCATCGTGGTGACCATCACCTCGTTGACGCCGGCCCGCTCGGCGAGCCGGGAGATCTGCTCGCGCACCGTGTCCGGCGAGCCGACGAACGAGCGCGCACGATGCGCGTGAATCCACTCCCGCTCGACAGGAGTATAGGGGTACGCCTTGGCCTCGGCGATGCTGGGCAGCGGCGCGAGCAGGCCCTGGGAGAAGCGCAGGAAGGCGAGCCGGGCCGGCCCCGCGAGCTCCTCGGCGCGCTCGTCGGTCTCGGCGCAGATCACGGAGACGGCGAGCAGCGGGCGCGGGGTCACGTTGTAGACCGACGGGCGGAAATTCTCCCGGTAGAGACGGAGCGCTTCGACGGCAGGCTCCGGGCGGATGTGGTGGGCGAAGACAAAGCCGAGCCCCAGCACCGCGGCTACCTGTGCGCTGTAGTCGCTGGAGCCGAGCAGCCAGAGAGGCGGTGTCGCGACACCGGCCGGCATGGCCGCAATGGCGCGGAACGGATGGTCCGGCGGAAAGCTGTCGCCCAGGAAGGCCAGCAGTTCGCCGAGCTGCTCGGGAAAATCGTCGACTTCAAGAGCTTGGCGCGACCGGCGCAGGGCGAACGCGGTCAGCGAGTCGGTGCCGGGGGCACGGCCGATGCCGAGATCGATGCGGCCGGGATGGAGCGCCTCCAGCACGCGAAACGTCTCGGCCACCTTGAGCGGCGCGTGATTGGGCAGCATGATGCCGCCGGAGCCGACCCGGATGCGCTGCGTGGCGCCGGCCACGTGTCCGATCATCACCTCGGGCACCGAGCTCGCGATCAGCGCGCTGTTGTGGTGCTCCGCCAGCCAGTAGCGCACGTAGCCCAGCTCGTCGGCGAGCCGGGCGAGGTCCAAGGTGTTGCGGAGGGCATCTGTGCTGGTGGAGCCGGAGGAGACCGGCGAAATGTCCAGGACGGAGAGCTGGAGAGGCGACGCGGCGTTCATGTGATCTTCGTCACTGCATAATTCATACCTGTACGATCGCGGCCAAAAAACGCCCTCCTGGAGTCATTGGAGGAGGCGCAAGGCACGCAGGAGCGCTTCACGGTCGATTCCGGACAGCTTCGCGGCGACCTCTTCGTGTAAACCTTCCATCAGCTCGGCTCCGGCGGCTTGGCGCTCCTCCCCCAGCGGTGTAAGGGCGGCCCGCACGCTGCGGCGGTCCCGCGGGTCTTCCACCCGGCGGACCAGACCATCGGCTTCCAGGCGATCCACGAGCTGGGTGATGTTTGAGCGCACGCAGGTCAACCGCGCCGCCAGCTCGCTCAACGCCAACGGCTCGCCCGCCTGCACCAGCTTGGTCAGCGCGCTGTACTTGGGAACCGAGAGACCGACCGTGTCCAGAGCCTCGTCGAGGCGACGTTCGATGGCATGCGCCGCGCGCAGGAAAAGCGACATGATGCGGTCCGGAGCCGGAGACGATTGGCTCAGAACCTGTACTGAAGCTGCTGTCTCATTCATATATGAAGGAATGATGGGCTGGCGCGAGGCTCGCTGTCAAGGTTTCGGTTCCGCCGTCGCCCCCATCCACTCCGCATCCGCCAGCTTCCAACCGCCGCCAAGGGCGCGGTAGAGGGTGACGAGGGTGGCCAGGCGGTTGTAGCGGGCCTGCGCCAGCAGGTTCTCGGCCGGATAGAGCAGTTGCTCGGCCTGGGTGACTTCGAGGTAGGAGGAGAGACCGGCGCCGTAGCGCTGGTTGGAGAGGCGGACCGCCTCGCGGTAGGCGGCGACCGCGCGGGCGCGCTCCTTCTCCACCTCGGCGAGCTTCTGATAGGCGATCAGGGCGGTCGAGACCTCGTTGAAGGCGTTGGTGACGCTCTGCTCGTACTCGACTTTCGCCTCTTCCCATTGCGCCACCGCCACGCGGTACTGATTCCGCAACAGGCGCCCCTGGAAGACAGGGGTGAGGAGACCGGCGCCGATCGACCAGGTCTTGCCGTTGCCGACCAGCTCCGACACCTGCGGCGCGACGCCGCCGAGGGCGCCGGTCAAGCTGATGCGCGGGAAGAAGTCGGCCTGCGCGATCCCCACCCCGGCGTTGGCGGCGATCAGGCTCTGCTCGGCCTGGCGCAGATCCGGCCGCCGGGCGAGGAGATCGGAGGGGAGACCCGGCGGGATGTCCGGCGGCAGGAACTGATCGTTCAGCGCCGCGCCGCGCGGGATCGGACCGGGATTGCGGCCGAGGAGGAGCGCGAGCTGGTTCTCCTGCGCGGCGATCTGCCGCTCGAGGTCGGGGATGTTGGCCGCGGTCGACGCCAGCAGAGCCTCGGCGCTGGCGGTCTCCAGGGCCGAAGCGACCCCTCCCTGCAATCGCTGGTTGAACAGGTCGAAGGTCTCCTGGAAGGTGCCGGAGGACCGCTTCGCGATTTCCAGTTGGAGGTCGAGCGAGCGCAGTTGGAAGTAATTCGTCGCCACCTCGGAGGCGAGCGAGAGGTAGACGCCGCGGCGCGCCTCCTCCGAAGCGAGATAGCGCGCCAGGGCCTGCTCGTTCGAGCGGCGGATGCGCCCCCAGAGGTCCATCTCCCAGGAGGCCCCGAGGTTGACCTGGATGCCGTTGCCGACCGAACGGCCGGACGGGGAGAATTCCGAGCTCTGCGTCCGCCCCGCCAGCACCTGCCCCTGAAGAGAAGGATAACGCTGCGACTCGATGATCCCCGCGTTGGCCCGCGCCTCTTCGACCCGCCAGGCGGCGAGCCGCACGTCGTAGCCGTTCTTGAGCGCCTCCGCGATCAGACTCTTGAGCGCGTCGTCGTGGAAGACGTCCCACCACGCCTGATCGGCGAACGACGCCGCCTCGACAGCGCCGGCCTGGCCGCGGGTATCCGCCGGGACGGTGACCGCCGGCCGCTGGTAGTTGGGACCGGCTGTCCGGCAGCCGGCCAGGCCGGCCACCAGGGCCACCGCGAGGAGAGCTCCGGAGCGATTCATGGATGTGTCTCCTCAGCCACTGGTTCCAGGCCTTCACCGCGTTTCGCCTGCTTCTTCTCTGCGCCGCCGATCTTCTCCACCACCACGAACAGGACCGGGATGAGGAACACCGCGAGGCAGGTGGCCGCCAGCATGCCCGACACCACCACCGTGCCGAGGATCTGGCGCGAGGCGGCGCCGGCGCCGCGGGCGATCCACAGCGGCACGCAGCCCAGGATGAAGGCGAACGACGTCATCAGGATCGGCCGCAGCCGGAGCTTCGCGCCCTCGAGCGCCGCGTCGGAGAGCTTCCTCCCCTTTTCGAATTCGGCCTTGGCGAACTCGATGATCAGGATCGCGTTCTTGGCCGCCAGGCCGATGAGGACGACGAGACCGATCTGTCCGAAGACGTCGAAGTTGAAGTGGCGGAGCAGCAATCCCAGGAAGGCGCCGAAGATGGCCACCGGCACCGAGAGGAGCACGCTGAACGGCAGCGTCCAGCTCTCATAGAGCGCGGCCAGGATGAGGAACACGAAGATGATCGACAGGGCGAACACCCGGCCCGTGGTGCCGGCCGCCTTCTTTTCCTGATAGGAGAGGTCGGCCCAGTCGTAGCCCATCTCGCGCGGCAGCGTCTGCGCCGCCACCTCCTCCAGCGCCGCCAGCGCCTGGCCCGAGCTGTAGCCGGGCGCCGCCGAGCCTTGGATCTGCGCGGCACGGAACAGGTTGAAGCGCTGGGTGTACTCCGCGCCGTTGGTCTTGCGGAGCGTGGTGATCGCCGACAGCGGCACCATGTTGCCGTCGTTGTTGCGGACGTAGAACTGGCCGATGTCCTCCGGCCGCACCCGCTCCGTCCCCTCGCCTTGCAGATAGACGCGCCACTGCCGGCCGAAGCGGTTGAACTGGTTCACGAAGGAGCCGCCGAGGAACGCCTGCAACGACTGATAGATGTCGGTGATCGGAATCCCCTGCTTGAGCGCCTTGTCGCGGTCGACGTCGACGAACACCTGCGGCACCGAGGCGCGGAAGGTGCTGGTGACGTTCTGCAGCTCCGGCCGCTTGCGCGCCGCTTCGAGGAAGCGCTGGAGATTCTGGTTGAGGTAATCGACCGAGCCGCCGCTGCGGTCCTGCACCCAGAGCGAGAAGCCGCCCGAGGTGCCGAGGCCGGGGATCGCCGGCGGCTGGAAGGCGAGCACGGTCGCCTCCGGGACCTCGGCGCGGAAGGTGTCGTTGAGCTTTTTGGTCAGCTCCGTGGCCGAAAGACCGGCGCCCTCCCGGTCGTCCCACGGATCGAGGGTTACGAAATAAAAACCGTTGTAGGTGGCGGAAACATAGGAGAGCAGGCTGAAGCCGGCCACCGTGTTGTAGTAGTGGATGCCCTTGGTCTTCGCCAGGATCGCTTCGACCTTGCGGCAGACGGCGTCGGTGCGCTGGAGGGATGACGCGTCCGGGAGCTGCACGTTGAGAAAGAAGTACCCCTGGTCTTCGTCGGGCAGGAAGCTGCCGGGGAGCTTCTTGCCGAGACCGCCGGCAAGCAGGGCGAAGCCGGCCAGGACGAGGAAGGCGATCACCGCCTTGCGGATCAGGAAACCGGAGGTGCTGATGTAGCCGCGCGTCGCCTTGTCGAAGCCGCGGTTGAAGGTGCCGAAGAAACGGGCGAGCAGGCCGCGCGACGCCTTGCGGGGGCGCAGCAGGAGCGCCGAGAGGGCCGGCGAGAGCGACAGGGCGTTGAACGCCGAGATCAGCACCGAGATGGCGATGGTCATCGCGAACTGCTTGTTGAGGCGCCCCTGGATGCCGCCGAGGAAGGCCACCGGCAGGAACACCGACGAGAGGATGAGGGCGATCGCGACCACCGGCCCCGCCACCTCTTTCATCGCCTGAAGCGTCGCGGCGCGCGGCGTCATCCCCTGCTCGATGTGGTGCTCCACCGCCTCGACGACCACGATCGCGTCGTCGACCACCAAGCCGATGGCGAGCACCAGGCCGAACAGCGACAGCGAGTTGATCGAAAAGCCGAGCAGCGGGAACATCGCGAAGGTGCCGATCAGCGACACCGGCACGGCGATCAGCGGGATCAGCGTCGCCCGCCAGTTCTGCAGGAACAGGAAGACGACCAGGATGACCAGGAACATCGCTTCGACCAGCGTCTTGAGGATCTCCTTGATGCCTTCCGTCACCGGCCGCGTGGTGTCCACCGAGACGGCGTAGTCGAGATCCTCCGGGAAGCGCTGCTTGAGCTGCTCCATCGCCGCCTTCACGCCGTCGGCGACGGCGAGGGCGTTCGAGCCGGGAGCCTGGTAGACGCCGATGATGCTCGACGGCTTGCCGTTGAAACGGCCGATCTGCTTGTAGCTGAGCGCGCCCAGCTCGATGCGCCCCACGTCTTTGAGCCGCACCGCGGAGCCGTCGGGGTTCAGGCGCACCACCACGTCGCCGAACTGCTCGGGGGTCAGCAGGCGGCCCTGGGCGCGCACCGTGTAGGTGAACTCCTGGCCCGGCGGCGCCGGCTCGGCGCCGATCTGGCCGGCCGGATTCACCGTGTTCTGCTGCTGCACGGCGCGCAGGAGGTCGGAGACAGTGAGCCCGAGCTTGGCGAGCTGGTCCGGCTTGATCCAGATCCGCATGGCGTATTCGGAAGCGCCGAAGTTCACCACCTGGCCGACTCCCGGCACGCGGTACAGGGCGTCGTTCAGGTTGATCAGGGCGTAGTTGCCGAGGAACAGGGCGTCGTAGGTCCCCTTCGGCGAGTACAGGGAGAAGAGCATCAGCGGCGTGCCCTGGGTCTTGCGGTAGGTGAGACCGAAGCTGTTCACGTCGGCCGGCAGGTTCGGCAGGGCCTGGGAGACCCGGTTCTGCGCGTTGACCTGGTCGGCGTTGCGGTCGGTGCCGACGTCGAAGGTGACCTTGAGGGTGATCGTGCCGTCGTTGGCGTTGACGGACTGCAGATAGAGCATGTCCTCGACGCCGTTCATCTGCTGCTCGATCGGCGTCGCGACCGCCTGCTCGACGGTGACGGCGTCGGCGCCCGGATAGGTGCTCTGGATCTGGATGATCGGCGGCACGATGTCCGGATACTGCGCGATCGGCAGCCCCGTCATCGCCACCAGTCCCAGCAGGACGGTCAGGATCGAGATGACGATGGCGACGATCGGCCGGTCGATGAAGAAGCGGGACATGGCGTCACTTCCCTCCCGCCGCCGGCGCAGCAGGTGCCGCGGCCGGCTCCTCCGGAGGGGCTTCCTTGGGGTTCACCGTGACGCCCGACTTGACGCGGGTGAACCCTTCCACCACCACCCGGTCCCCGGGGTGGAGACCCGACTCGATCACCCACCGGTTGCCGACCCGCTCGCCGGTCTGCACGGTACGGATCTCGGCCTTGTTGTCGCTCCCCACCACCGCCACCTGCGAGCCGCCCTGAAGATCGTTGACCGCCCGCTGCGGCACCAGCAGAGCGCCCTTCCTGACCTCCGTCACGCCGCGGATCTTGGCGTACTGGCCCGGCCGCAGCAGGTTGCCCGGATTGGGGAAGAGGGCGACGACGGCGATCGTGCCGGTCTTGACCTCCACCTGCCGGCCCTCGAACAGCACGCGCCCCTTGTGCGGAAAGACCGAGCCGTCGGCGAGGATCAGCTCCAGATTGTTCTCCTGCCCCGCCTCCGGCTTCTGCTGCACCTTGCGCTGGAAAGCCAGGTACTCCTGCTCGCTGAGCTGGTAGGTCACCCGGATGGGATCGCACTGCGAGACCGTGGTGAGCACCGTCGCCGGGCTCACCAGATCGCCCACCTGCTGCTGCGCGGCGCCGGCGATGCCGCTGATCGGCGAGGTCACCCGCGCCCACCCCTGGCTCAAGCGCGCCTGGTGCACCGCCGCCTGCCGCGCGTCCGCCGCCGCCTTCGCCGCCCGCTCCGCCGAGAGCGCGTTGTCGAGCTCCTGCTGGCTGATCGCCTTCCCCGCGACCAGCGGCCGGAAGCGCGCCACGTCCTGCTGCGCCTTGGCAAGCTGCGCCTGCGCCTGCGCCAGGTCGGCCTGCGCCTGTTCGAGCTGCGCCTGGGTCTGCCGCGGATCGATCGTGAACAGCAGATCGCCCTGATGGACGAAGCTCCCTTCGGCGTACACCCGCCGCAGCAGGTAGCCGTCGACCTTCGGCCGGATCTCGGCGTTGACGTTCCCCTCGGTCGTGCCGATCCACTCCCGGATGACGGGCACGTCCGCCTGCGTGACCGGCGCGACGACCACCGACGGAGGTGGTGGAGGCGGCGCCTCGGTCTTCTTCTTTTCACAACCCTGCCAACCCAAGCTCAAGGCGGCCAGAGTCAGGGCGACTCCCGCGCCGGAGATCTCACGCTTCATGCTTCGTCTCCTCCAGCCGGCCGCGCACGGTCAGCACCGGACAGGCCGCGCCACGCACGACATGGTGCGTGGTCGAGCCGAAAAACATGTGATTGATCCGCTCACCGCTGTTGACGCCGACCACGACCAGATCAGCCTTCTCCGCCTCGGCGAGAGCCAGGATCTGCCGGTAGGCGCGGCCAGGGACCACGATCGCCTCCGCAGCGCGGTCCGCCGCCACCGCAGACAGGGCGGCCTGCAACCGCTCCCGGGCCTGACTGATCAGCAAGGGGCCATACTCGAATGGCACGGCGCCGAGGACGCAATCGTCCGGCAGCTCCTCGACCGCGTGCAGGACCAGCAGGCGGCTGCCGGCCGGAGCGAGCGCGAGAGCGGCTGCGAGCTCCTGCGAGGACGGAGCGAAATCCTCGGCGCAGAGGATGGTGCGGAACGGCGGGCCGTCCGCAGCCGGCGGCTCCGCCCGGTTGTTCACGGTCAACACCGGGCACGGCGCCCGGTGCAGCACCCGCTCCGTCACCGAGCCGAGCAGCCAGCGGTCGAACCCCCGGCGCCCATGCGTCCCCATCACGATCAGGTCCGCCCGCAGACTCTCGGACTGTTCGAGGATCACCGTCGACGGATCGCCTGCCGCGACCGCGGTGCGGAGCCCTTCTCCCCGGGCGAGCTCTTCCAGTCGCGCCTGCGCACCGCCGTCTCCCGGAGCCCCGGGCTGCACGTGCAGCACGGTGACCTCGGCGCCGAGCTGGCGCGCCAACGCAGCGGCGTACCCCACCGCCGAGCGGGAGAGCTCCGAGAAGTCGACTGGACAGAGGATGCGCTTCATTGGCGAGGGAGGCGGGACTCGGCGGGCAGCTCGTTCATATATGCACAGTATGGCCCGCAACAATCTGTGTCAAGCCCCGGACTTCCCGCTTCCGTTACAATCCTGCCCAGGAGGCCTGGATATGCGCACCCTGCTTCTCGCGACCGCCCTCTTCCTGACGACCCCGCTTCTTCCGGCGAGCGCCCAGCCTCCGGAGCCGCCGAAGCCGGAGACCCAGCCTGCCGCGGCGCCGGCGGTCCGCGATGAAAACCTGCCGCCGTCCGAGCAGCAGGCGAAGGCGGCGCTCGACAAGTCGCCACGCCACGGGGAGTATGTCGACATCAAGCTCCCCTCGGGCGGCCACCCCGTCCGCGCCTGGATCGTCTACCCCGAGCGCAAGGACAAGGCGGGCGTCGTCATCCTGATCCATGAGATCTTCGGCCTCAGCGACTGGCTGCGCGGCGTCGCCGACCAGCTCGCCCGCGACGGCTTCATCGCCATCGCCCCCGACCTCATCTCCGGCCTCGGCCCCAACGGCGGCGGGACGGAGTCCGCCGCGAGCCGCGACGACGTGGTGGCGCTGGTCCGCGCGATCACCCCGGACGACGCGACCGCCAAGCTGAACGCGGTGCGCGACTACGCCATCCACCTGCCGGCCGCGAACGGCAAGAGCGCCACCGTCGGCTTCTGCTGGGGAGGCGGCCGGAGCTTCGCCTACGCCACCACGCAGCCGAACCTGAACGCCGCCGTCGTCTACTACGGCACCCCGCCGGAAACCCCGGACCTCGCCAAGATCAAGGCACCCGTCCTCGGTTTCTATGGCGGCGACGACGCACGGGTCACCACCACCGTCGCGCCGGCGGAGGCCGAGATGAAAAAGCTCGGCAAGAGCTACGAGCCCCATGTCTTCGACGGAGCGGGCCACGGCTTCCTGCGTGCCCAGGAAGACCGCGGAGGAGCGAACCTCAAGGCGACGCAAAAAGCGTGGCCGCGGATGGTGACGTTTTTGCGCGAGGAGTTGAAGTAGGGCGCTTTCAGCTCAGCCCCATCTCCTCGATCGACTCGACCTCCAGGACCTTCTCGGCGAGGCTGCCGAGGGATTCCATCGAATCGATCGCCTCGACCTTGCGCTGCACTGTCTCCGGGACCGGGCCGAACCGCCGGCTCAGGAGCCGTACCACGACCTGCCGGAGAGCCTGAAGCTTCCCAGCCACGATCCCCTTCTCGACTCCCTGGAGCTCCATCCGCTCCGCCCAGGTCATTTCCATGGTCTTGACCTCCTCGTTGACCTCGAGACTCCGCAGCCGGTCGTACTCCGCGGCATCCCGCTCGTCCAATTGTATATAGGTTTCGATCCAGTTGCCCAACAGCAGGCGTCTCCTGCCCGGCAGATCCGCCGCGGCGACGCGGCGCAGGCACTCGATCTTCTGCTCGGCACGGCTCCATGTCCCCGGACGCATCAGGGCGGCCAGCGCCCAGGCCAACGGCTCCGGCAGGGCCAGATACTCGGCGGCCTGGCAGCCGGACAGGCTGAACGCCCGATACTGGAAGCGGACCGCGTCTTCGCCGCCGAACCTTTCGCTCAGCCGCTCCCGGCGAACCCCGGCACGGCCACCCCTGAGGTTGATCAGGATGGAGAGGACCGGCAGGTCGAAGCGCAAACGGATTTGCATGGAGTACTGCCAGACCCGCTTCCGCATCCGGGACCGCGCCTGGGCCTCGACCTCGACGTGGATCAGGACCCTCCCGCCACTCTCCTCCACCGTCGGAACCGAGGCGAGGAGGTCCACTTAACCCTGGGGTGAAGACGCCCAGCAACCCAGGGATAAATCCCTGGGCTAGGCGCCCTTGCCCCTCCGGGGCGGCTCTGACAAAGTAAAATCAAGAGGCTGATCTGGTGTACAGCGCCTCCCAGTGCGGCCGGCCGCGGCGGGCGAGGGCGAGGCGGCCGTTGCTGTGGAGGCGGCGGAGGACGACGGAGATCCGTCTTTCGTCGGCGGGCTTGCGGAGGCGGCTGGCGAAGCGGCGGTTGACCTCCTGGGAGACCCAGGTCACGCCGAACCGGAAGTCCGGCGCGACTTCCGCCAGGACGATCTCGACCATCCGGCCCAGCTTCGGGCGCGCGGCGGAGCCCAGGTCCTCGCTGTCGACCGGCACCACCGCACCGAGGTCACGGGCGGCGAGCGCCGCCGCGGAGCGGAAGGCTTCGAGATGCCGCGAGACGGTTTCGAGCTCGGCGGCATACCGGCTGCGCTCGTCGCGGTGGAAGGCCTCCTGCTTGGAGTGGTAGGCCTCGCGCTCCCTGAACAGCTCCACCTGGGCTTCCAGATGTCCCATCACGTCGCTGATGGTTCGGTCTTGCATGGTTCGCCCCTCCCGGTTTTTTGCATCCTCGTTGCGTCAGCTCGCGTCATTCTACACGAATCCCGGAGGCAAACCGGTCTCCAGCCCGGCGGCAAAGGCTCAGGATGCCGCGAACGAGAGGATTCCCGGAGACGAACCCGGTCTAGTTGCGGCAAAACCAGAAATGCACGATCAGGATGAAACGAATTTCGCGGCGCCGGAGCCGGTTTCCGCGGCGCCTGAGGGCTCGCAGCCCTGGTCTGCCGGTGCCGCGGCGGCGCGCGCCGGCGGATTCGCGGCGTCGCGCTGATTTTTCGCGGCTGATTTGCGCTCTTCGATGGAAGCGTGGTGGATTCATGCCGCAAACTGCGCCGGTTTCGCGGCGGTTTTTCGCTCAGAACAATCGCTCAGAACAACCCCTCCGCCTTCGCCCTGTACCGCCGGCTCCAGGTCAGCACCTTCCCATCCTTGAGGATCACCCGCGCGTCGCCGTGGAACCAGGGTTGGATCTCACGGATGGCTTCGAGGCGGACGATTTCGGAGCGGTTGAGGCGGAGGAAGCGGGTGGGGTCGAGGCGGTTTTCGAGATCGTGGAGGGTGCCGCGGCGGTAGAAGGCGCCTTCCCGGGTGAAGAAGCGGAGGGTGTTGCCGTCGGCTTCGATGCGGTCGATCTCATCGACGGCGAGGACGACCTGGCGGTCGGCTTCGCGCTCGGCGAGGAGCTGGCGCAGGTAGGCCGGCTCGGGACGGACGGTTTTCAGCAGGCTTTCGATGCGGCCGGCCAGGTCCCCCGTCGAACCTTCGCCGTCCGGCTTGGCGAGGTGACGGCGGACGCGGGCGAGGAGGGTCTGGAAGCGCGACGGGGCGAAGGGTTTGAGGAGGTAGTCGAGGGCCTGCACCTCGAAGGCGCGCAGGGCGTGCTCGTCGTAGGCGGTGACGAAGACGGTCAACGGCATGGCGGCGACGCCGATTTCGGCGATGACCCCGAAGCCGTCGAGACGCGGCATCTGGATGTCCAGGAAGACGAGGTCCGGCGCGGCGGCGCGGATCGCCGCGACCGCTTCGACACCGTCGGCCGCCTCGCCCACCATTTCGATGTCCGTCTCGGCGGCCAGCAGCTCGTGGAGCTTCCGCCGGGCCGGCGCTTCGTCGTCGACGACGAGGGCGCGGATCACAGGCGCTCCTCGATGTGCCGGAGCGGCAGGGTGGCTCGCACGCGGAACCCTTCTCCACCCTTGCCGGCGAGGAAGCCGGCGGTGAAGGTCTGGTCGTCGCCATAAAGAAGGTGCAGACGCTCGGCGGTGCCGGAGAGGCCAAGGCCGGTGCCGGGCGCGGCCGATCCCGCTCCATTCCCATCGTCTTCGACTTCGAGGATCAGGTGGCCGTCTTCCTGCCGGGCACGGATGGCCACGGTGCCGCGGCCCAGTCTCTCCGCACCCTCGAGATTGCCGTGGCGGACGGCGTTCTCGACCAGCGGTTGCAGGATCATCGACGGCACGAGCGCGCCGGTGACGCCGGGATCGGTGTCGATCGAAACGGTCAGCCGATCGCCGAAGCGGGCGCGCAGGATGGCCAGGTAGCAGTCGAGCACGGCCAGCTCCTCGTGCAGCGGCACCTCGTCGGTCTGCGCGGTGCGCAGGGAAGCGCGCAGAAGCTCGGCGAGTTGGGCGAGCATTTCGTCGGCCGCCCGCGGATCGTCGTACATGGTCGCGGAGATCGTGTTGAGCGCATTGAAGAGGAAGTGGGGCTGGAGCTGCAGGCGCAGATTGCGCAGCTCGGCGCGCGCCAGGCTCCCTTCGAGCTGGGCCGCCCGCAGCTCGCGTTGGCGCGCCGCCGCAAGGGCGTCCCAGACGTGGACCCCCACGACCACCCCGGTGAACCAGATCACCTGCAACGGAAACTCCATCAGATACCGCACGGGCATCACCCCGTAGTCGTAGGCGCCCAGCCCGGCCAGCGGGTAGAGGAGGGAGCGCAGACCCCACATGAGAGTGGTCGCCGCGAGGCCGACGACGATGAGCGCCGCGAGGTAGACCGGCAGGCGGCGCGGCCAGGCGGTGCGGGTGAGCGGCAGCTTCCGCACCAGCGCGCGGATGGGAAAGAAGAGCAATCCTGCCGTCAGGGCGCCCGTCAGCTCGCTGATGAACGGCCGGAGGGGATTCTGCGTCTGCCCCTGGGCCAGCACCTCGAGGTAGTGGTAGAGGAAGAACAGCAGGCCGATCCCGAAAACGGCGCCCAGCCACAGGGCGCCGGACCGGAAAGCTCGTCGCTCTCTCATTTGTATTGCTTCACCCGCGGCCACAGCTCCGCCATCGAGCCGCGCAGGCCGCGGCAGACGTAGATGTCGAAGTGCTGGTACGGCATGGAATAATGGTGCGAGACGTGCCCCGCCAGCTCGACGTGCTCGAAGAGCTTCTCCAGCGTCTCGCGGTTGTCGTCGAGCACGATCATCACCTCGCCAGTGTAGCCGCGCGGCCCCCACAGGTAGTAGGTGAGATGGCCGCTGATCGCCTTCGGCAGGCCGAGCGCGGGGCCGAAGTGGTCGATCGCTCCGGCCTGGCCGTAGCTCTGGCCGAAGATGGCGGCCTTCGCCTGGTCCGCGGGCGGCAGCGCGTGGTAGATGCGCGCCACCTCCCGCGCCATCTCGGGCCAGCCGAAGCGGTCGGCCATGAGCTGTGGCAACGGCCCCATGCGGTGATTCTCGATGCGCGGCTGCGAGATGCCGAGGGCGCGCGAGTAGCGGATCAGCGTCTCCGGCGGCAGCAGGGGGACGAAGATCGGCGTGAGGACCGCTCCCGACACCGCGAGCACCGCCGCGTAGGCCGGGCCGGCGAATCGCCACGAGCGGCGGGCCTCCTTCCGGCGGCCCAGCCACTGCTCCAGGGCGACGCCACCGGCGGCGAGGAGCATGGGATAGGCCGGCGCCGGATAGTAGGGCCGGCCGTTGAGCACGAACATCTCGGCGAGGATGCCGAGGTAGGTGATCCCCAGGATGCGCCAGCGCCGTCCTTCCCGGCCGAACAGGAACCAGACGAGGCCGCCCAGCCAGAGGGGAAAGGCCAGGGGATTGAAGAAGATGACCTGCTGGACCATGAACTGCAGCGGATTGAGCGCCACGTCGCGGCCGTCCGCCTTGATGTTGGCCAGCATCTCGAAGTGCGGGAAGTGGTGGCGGACGTCCCACACCAGGTTCGGCATATAGATAAGGACAGCCGCGGCGCCGCCCAGCCAGAGCCAGGGCGAACGGAGCGCCCGGCGGGCGGGGGTGAGCAGCAGGCCGGCGACCAGGGCGACGCCGAAGAAGGCCATGGAGTGCTTGTTGAGCATCCCGAGGCCGCAGATCACCCCGAGCAGGAGCCAGCCGCGCGAAGCTTCCAAGGGGCGGTCCGGATCGGCCGGATCGGTGCGCAGGATGCGGATCACCACCCAGGCGGCGCCGGTCCAGAAAAGCTGCTCCAGCGCGTTCATGGTGTGGATGCTGTGCAGGATCATCCACAGCGGCGCGGTGAGCACGGCGAGAGCGGCGATCCCCTGCGCGAAGCGGCGTCCGCCGAGATCGCGGGCCATGAGGCCGGTCATCAGCACCAGGGCGGCGCCGGAAAGCGCCGGCAGCAGGCGGACGGCGAAGAGCGAGTCGCCGAACAGGGCGCGGATCAGCGCGGTGATCGCCGGGAAGAGCGGCGGCATGTCGACGAATCCCCAGGACAGATGCTCGGAGCAGGCGAGGAAGTAGAGCTCGTCGACGAAGAAGCCATAGCCGAAGTGCCCGGTGGTGGCCAGGTGAAGCACCAGCTTGCAGAGGGCCAGCGCGGCGACGACGGTGAGCCCGCCGGCGGCGGCGACGATTGCGGGGCGGCTCACGGGAACGCGGTCCGGAAAGGTCTGTGGCATCGGGGTATCCATGGAAGATCTCCTGAAGGTCGTTTCCATTCCCTCCAGAGTCGTGCAACCCGATTCTGCCGCCAACCGGTCCGGGATGAGCGGGACAGAGGGCTGATGAGCGGGCCTTCGGGCGGGATGAACATAGAATCATGCCGCCATGTCCCCGGAAACTCCCGACAAGCGCGACGTCCTCGTCCTCGGCGCCGGCATCTCCGGCCTCACCACCGCCTTCCTGCTCGCCCGCCACAGCCTCAAGGTCACCGTGCTCGAAGCCGCGCCACGGGTGGGGGGTGCGGTGGAGACCCTGGCGGATGGTCCCTGGCGTTTCGAGATGGGGCCGAACACGGTGCTCGAAGGCAACGCCGACGTCACCGCGCTGATCGCCGCCTGCGGTCTCGACGCGGAGAAGCTGACCGCTCCCGCCGCCGCCAAGAAGCGCTATCTGTGGAAGGGCGGACGGCTGCACGCCCTGCCCGGCGGACCCGGCGGCTTTCTCGGCACGCCTCTCTTCTCCCTCGGCGCCAAGCTCCGCCTGCTCAAGG
>DATARD010000371.1:0-20266 GCA_036264355.1 Thermoanaerobaculia bacterium | reverse complement strand
ATTCAGCGCTGCTCAGGGGGTACGAAGCTGCTTTCGCGGCCTTCGGGACAACCGGAACCCTGGAGGAAAACCACTTTGTTCTGGGCGTCGGCGGAAACGTCGAAGGCCCGGCAGGCCCCCGCGACAGTCGCCCGGGCGAGCGACGGATCGCACTTTTCTTGAATCCGTACCTGGGGGTAGCGCAAGCCCCAGGTGCCGAAGGCGTGAGCGCGCGGCAGGTCGCACAACAACAGGAAGCCGAGGAGCGAATTGACGCCGATCAGCGCCCAGCGCCATCGAGAAAGCCAGCGGCTCGCCACCGGGGCGCGGGCGCCGGCCACGGCCGTCGCGAGAGAGGCCGCGAGCAGCCACCCCAGGAGGCCGCTGAGATCGCTGCGGCGCGCGTCGTTGCGGGAGGAGTCGTTCACCAGCCACGAGCAGGTCTCGAAGGCCACCCGGTCGGAAAGGTTCGCGCTCAGCCTCGTTCCGCAGTGAAACCCCCAGCTCGGCCCCTCATCGGGCGAAGAGCTGGCCGCGAGAGCGGTTCGGTACAAGCCGCCCCCCGCGATGAGGAGAAGGGTGGAGAGGGTGAGAGCTCCGAGGAGGAGAGCCGGCCGGCGCCTTGCCCGCGCGGTGAGCACGGCGGCGAGAATGATCGCCAGCAGGGTCCAGGCGCTTCTCTGCAGCACGGGATGGTCCGCGGCAAGGACCGAAAGCCCTCGCCAGAAGAGCGCGCCGAGGGCGTCGAAACCGGTGAAGAGCCACTCCTGTGTCGGGTAGGTGAACCTTGGAGAAGGACGGAGGAGAGCCTCCCGCGCCCGCAGGGTGACGAAACCCAACCCATACACTGCGCTGCCAACTGCGCCGCCGAGGCCCACGAGCGCTCCGAGAGTCTCCTTGGGCTTCTCCTGGAGCAGAGAAAGAAGCTTGGCGCCGGGCCCTTCGCCGCGATGAGCGGCGGCCTGTGCCCGGCGAAGAGGAGCAGCCATGGACGAGCTCCTTTCAGAAGAGGAGAAATGTAAGTAAGTGTCATAGAGTCATGACAGTTTCCTCCATTTCATTTCACGGGCCCCTGAATGACCCAGGCTCAGCCTCGCGCAGGGGGGCTCGTTGCCAAACCGGCGCGGACCGGAGTAAGCCCGTCCCTCCGCCCTCTTGCCGCAGCGCGGCTTGACGGCCGTGCGGCCGCTCCCTAAGATCCACAAAAAAACCGAACGCTCGTTCAGCGTCGAGTCTGGTGGAAGGAGCGGCATGGCTTCACGGCGGTCGCAGGCGGACAAGTCGGATGCTTCGGCCCGCAAGGTGCTGAAGGCGGCGCTGTCGCTCTTCTCGCGGCAGGGCTACCGGGCGACGTCGATGCGCCAGATCGCGCGGCGGGCGGGGCTGTCGGTGGGCAACCTCTACCACCACTTCGGCAACAAGGAGAGCATCTTCCAGCACCTGATCGACAAGTACTGGGAGGTGCTGCTCGACCCCGAGCTGCCGCTCAACAAGATCTTCGCCGCCGCCCGCTTTCCGGAAGACCTCGAGGCGATGGCCGCCGCCATCGACGAGGTGGTCACCGCGAACTCGCCCTACATCCTGCTCATCTACATCGACGTCATCGAGTTCAAGGGGAAGCACATCCGGGCCTTCTACCAGCAGATGGCCGATCGCTTCTCGGCAGCCTACTCGCAACGCTTCCAGGAGATGAAGGAGCGCGGCGAGCTGGGCGCGGTGGACCCGCTGGTGGGCGTGATGCTCGCCACGCGCTGGTTCTTCTATTTCTTCACCGTCGAGCGCTGCTTCGGGGTGCCCATGCACTTCGGCCTCGATTCGCAGCAGGCGGTGGGTGAGTTTTCGCAGATTCTGCGCTACGGCCTGGTGCCGCGGCACGACCCGAATGGAGGGAAGGAAGGATGATTATCATGAAATCACCCAGGAGCAGGCGACACCTGGCGGCCTGGAGCCTGTTGCTGGCGCTCTTCGCCGCCGTTCCGGCGCTGGCCCAGCTCAGCACCGCGAACGTCGAGGTGGTGGTCACCGATGCGCAGGGCGCGGCCCTGCCGGGAGTGACGGTGGCGGTGGAGAACGTGGACACCGGCCTGCGCCGCCAGGCGGTGACCGGTGAGAACGGTGGCGCATCGATCCAGGGCTTGGCGCCCGGCACCTACCGCGGCAGCTTCGAGCTCGACCAGTTCGCCCCGGCCAAGCAGGACAAGATCGTGCTCCGCGTCGGCCAGACGCTGCAGGTGCGGGTGCAGCTCACCCCGGCCAACGCGGCGGAAAACATCACGGTCACCGCGACGGCGCCCCTGGTCGACGTCTACAAGACGGACAGCTCGACCAACATCGTTCCCGAGCAGATCGAGTCGCTGCCGGTGCCCGACCGCGACTTCCAGCGCCTGGCCTTCATCGCGCCCGGCGTCGAGCGCGAGCGCGGCGGCTTCCGCTTCATCGGCGGCGGCCCGGTGATCGGCGGTGGCGGCAACGCCAGCAACTCGACGATCCTGGTCAACGGCGTCGATTTCACCGACGCGGCGCTCGGCCTGTCGAAGATCCGCCTGAGCCAGGACGCGATCGGCGAGTTCCGCGTCATCAACAGCCGCTATGACACCGAGGTCGGCGGCACCTCGGGCGGCGCGCTGTCGATCGTCACCAAGAGCGGCACGAACCAGTATACGGGGAGTGCCTTCGGCTTCTACCGCGCCGATCAGCTCCGCACGGCGAGCAAATTGGACCAGAGCTTTTCGGGATATTCCCGCGATCAATACGGTCTCACCTTCGGCGGCCCGATCAAGCAGGACGTGACCCATTTCTTCGTCTCCGCCGAGGAGATCAATGAGAAGAACTTCACCGCCTTCCGGCCCGGCGGCGCGTTCATCTCCCAGTCCGCGGACCTGCGGCATCCGTTCGATCAGACCCTCGGTTTCGCCAAGCTCGACCACAAGCTCTCCGACGCGCAGACGCTGAACGCCAACCTGGCGTGGGAGACCTACAAAGAAAAGAATTTCCGCGTCGGCGGCGTATCCGATCAGTCCTATGGCCAGCAGCTCAACCGGGACAACTGGAACCTGACGCTGGAGGACCTCGCGGTCCTCGGCAACAGCGAGCTCAACGAGCTGCGCGCCCAGGGCGGCCACCGCAAGTTCGAGGAGCCCCCCAACTCCACCGCCCCCGCCGAATGGTTCTCCTCCGGCAACACCTTTCAGACCGGCGGCAACATCCTCGGCGATCTGCTGGGAGACGGCAAGGAGTATGAAGTCCGCGACACGTTCCACTGGAACCATGAGACCAAGGGCGGCTCGCACGACGTCAAGGCGGGGCTCTCGTATCTCTATCACCAGGAGCGCTCGCGGATCGACACCTTCTCGAGCGGACTGTTCACGTATCTCACCGACACGCGGGCGATTCCGGTGGCCTATCTCTACGGTGTGGGATCGAGCGACGTCACCTACGACGACCGGCGCTACGGCGCGTTCATCCAGGACGAATGGCGGCCGACGGCGTCGCTGGCGCTCAACCTGGGCATCCGCTACGACCTGGACGACGGCGGCAACGATCCGGGGTTCACGCACCCGCTGATCCCCAATCCGCGCAAGAAGGACACCAACGACTTCCAGCCGCGGTTCTCCTTCTCCTATGACGCGACCAAGAACGGCCACGACGTCATCCGTGGCGGCGTCGGCATCTTCCACGGCCGCTATCTGCTGGTGCCGGCAGGCACCGAGCTGCAACAGAACGGCATCACCGGCCGCACCACCTTCACGCGGGTCAACGGTGCGCTCTTCGGTCTCAACTTCGCACCCTTCGTGCTCGATCCAAACCATCCGACCACGACCGGCATCGCGCTCAAGCCCGACATCTCGCTGCTCGCGCCCACTCTCAACACACCGAAGTCGACGCAGGCGAGCCTCGGCTGGACCCATGAGCTGTGGAACCGGTTCTTCCTCGACACCGAGGGTGTCTACTCGAAGGGCGAGGACGAGATCGTGATCCATGACGTGAACTTCGGCGGCAACGCTCATCCCGTCCGTCTCAACAGCACGTACAACCAGATCAACATGTACACCAACGACGGCCGGTCGGAGTACAAGGCGCTCATCCTGCGTTTGAACGGCACGGTGCGCGACATCGATCTGGTCACCGCGTCGGTGACGATCGCCGACCGCAAGAGCACGGCGGACGATTTCAGCCCGGAGTTTCCGTTCGGTTATCCGAACGATCCGTCGAACCTCAACGCCGAATATGGACGCAGCCGCGCGGACGAGCGCTATCACATCGTGCTCACCGGCGTCTTCCACTTCCCCTGGGAGCTGCAACTGTCGCCGATCTATGAATACGGCTCGGGGCAGCCGTGGAACCACCGCCTGGGCTACGACTTCAACGGCGACGGCAAGAACTCCGACCGCCCGGCCGGCGTCGGCCGCAACAGCGAGGACGGCCCGGCGTTCCGCCAGCTCAGCCTGCGCCTCACCAAGGGCATCCGCCTGGGCGGCGAGCAGCGGCTGGAGGTGATCGCCGAGGCGTTCAACCTGTTCAACACCACCAACTACGACGTCAACTCGATCGACGGCGCACAGTACCTGTCCGGTCCGACGCTGGCGAACAAGAACCTGGCGTTCGTGCCGAACCCGAATTTTGGCCGTGCCCGCGCGACGCTGCCGGGGCGCGAGATCCAACTCGGTCTGCGGTGGCTCTTCTGATGCCGGACCGGGTCGTCATCATCACGGGCGCGGCTGCCGGAATCGGCCGCGCCACCGCCCGGCGGTTTGCCCGCGACGGGGCGCGGATCGCCGCCTGGGACGTGAAGGCGGACGATCCGGACGCCCTCGTCGCCGAAATCAAGGCGGCAGGACCTCATGAGATTGACGCGGTCTTCCAGAAAGTCGATGTGACGGTCGTCTCCGAAGTGGAGACGGCCGTCGCGGCCGTCGTGGAGCGCTGGGGACGGATCGACGTCTTGATCAACAACGCGGGGATTCTCAAGGACGGCCAACTCATCAAGTGGAAGGACGGCCAGCAGGTCTCCGCGATGAGCGAGAAAGATTTCGACAGCGTCGTCTCGGTCAATCTGAAAGGTGTCTTCCTGTGCACCCGCGCCGTCGTGCCGCACATGATCCGCGGCGGCGGCGGCTCGATTCTCAACGCTTCGTCGGTGGTCGGCCACTACGGCAACTTCGGGCAGACCAACTACGCGGCGACCAAGGCCGCGGTGATCAACCTGACGCGGACCTGGGCGCGCGAGCTCGGGCGTTTCAAAATCCGTGTCAACGCGGTGGCTCCGGGATTCATCGCCACGGAGATGGTGCAGGCGATGCCGGAGAAGGTGCTGGCGTCGATGGTGGAGCACACACCGATCGGCCGTATGGGAAAGCCCGAGGACATCGCCGAGGCATACGCCTGGCTCGCCTCGGAAGCCGCCGGGTTCATCCACGGCACCGTGCTGTCGGTGGACGGCGGTCTGGTGATCGGAACGTAGGAACTGCAACGATGACTTTCGGCCGTGTCTTCGGAGATATCCTGGGCGAACGGGCCCGGCTCACGCCGGAACGGACTGCCTTGGTCTACGTGCCGACGGAGGAAAGGTTTTCGTACGCCGCTTTGAACGAACGGGCCGTCCGCATGGCCCGCGTCCTCCGCGAGGTCCTCGGCCTCGCGGTGGACGACCGGTTTGCGGTGTTGACCGACAACCGGGTCGAATTCCTCGATCTTTTCTTCGCCGCACCCAAAGCCGGGCTGATCATCGTGCCGCTCGGCACGCGCCTCACGCCGCACGAGATCGCAGGCATTCTCGCCGATGCGGCGCCGCGGGCGTTGTTGTATGGCGGCGAGCACGCGGAGACGGTCCGCGCGGTGAGAGATCTGGTGCACATCGAGCATTGGATCGCGCTCGATCCGACAGATCGGCCCGATCAGACCGATCTGTCGGATTTTTTTCAAAGCATTCCCGCGGAGGATTGGAAACCGGCTGCACGCGGTCCCGAAGACCTCCACTGCCTGCTCTACACCTCGGGCACCACCGGCAAGCCGAAAGGGGTGATGATCCCGCACCGGCAGGTGGTGTGGAACGGCTACAACACGGTGATCGGCTGGCAGCTTCGCGACGACGACGTGAGCCCGATCTTCACCCCGCTCTATCATGCCGGCGGCGTCTTCGCTTTCCTGGTGCCCATCTTCACCATCGGCGGCACCATCGTCCTCCACCGCGCGTTCGACGCGGTGGAAGTCTGGCGGACGATCGCGGCGGAGCGCTGCACGGTGGTGCTCGGCGTGCCCACGATCTACAAGATGCTGCTCGAATCTCCCGAGTTTCCGCGCACCGATCTCTCGTCGGTCCGCTGGCTGATCAGCGGCGGCGCGCCGTTGCCGCTCTATCTGATCGAGGCATACCAGCAGCGCGGATTGAACTTCAAGCAGGGCTACGGATTGACCGAAGTGGGGGTGAACTGTTTCGCGATGACGGTGGAGGAGTCGGTGGCGCACGCCGGCTCGATCGGCAAGCCGCTGCCGTACACCGAGACGCGCCTGATCGATGAGGAAGACAGGGAAGTCCCGTTCGGCGAAGTCGGCGAGCTGCTGCTGCGCGGCCCGCACGTCAGCCGCGGCTACTGGAACAATCCAGCGGCCACGGCGGTTGCGTTGGACGCGGAGGGTTGGTTCCACACCGGCGACCTCGCACGGCGGGACGCGGCGGGTTTCCACACCATCGCCGGGCGGAAGAAGGACATGATCATCAGCGGCGGCGTCAACGTCTATCCGGCCGAAATCGAGGGCGAGCTGCTCCTCCATCCGGCGGTGCGCGACGCCGCGGTCGTCGGCGTGCCGCACCCGACCTGGGGCGAAGCCGGCGTCGCATTCGTCGTCGCGCAGGGAGATCCGCCGGCGGCTGAAGAGCTGACCGACTTTCTGGCCGGCCGCCTGGCCAAGTACAAAATCCCGCGCGAGATCGTCTTCGTGGATGCGCTGCCGCGGACCGCCTATGGCAAGGTCGTGAAAGGGGAGCTCCGGCAGCAGTATCTGGAAAGGCTGACATGACCGACCGTCCCATCCTCACCCATCGTCTCTCCGGTCTGGAAACCGGACCACCGGTCCTGCTGCTCAACGGCGGCATGATGAGCATCGCCGGCTGGGAACCGATCGCGCAGCGTCTGGAGCCGGACTATCGCGTCGTCCGCTGCGACTTCCGCGGCCAGACGTTGACGCCCGGCGAGGAGGCTCGCCTGGAGGGGCATGTGGCGGACGTGATCGCCCTGCTGGATTCGCTCGGCCTCGAACGGGTCCACATCGCCGGCACCTCGTTCGGCGGCATCATCGGCCTGCTCCTGGCGGCGCGCCATCCGGAGAGGATCCTCTCGCTGGCGGCGATGACCACCACGGAGCGGATCACGCCGAAAATGTGGCAGGGAACCCTCCGGCTGCGCGAAGCGGCGCTCGCCGGCGCCTCGGGTGGTGATGGCGGCGTGCTGCTCGATCTGCTGCTGCCCGGCACCTACTCCGCCGCGTATCTGGAGGCGCAGCGCGATGCTCTCACCTTCCACCGCCGTTGGGTGGCGTCGCTGCCGCTGGTCTGGTTCCGCGGCACCGCGGCGATCCTCTCCTCGCTCGAAAACCTCGACCTCACACCCGATCTGCCGCGGATCGTCTGCCCGACGTTGGTTCTGGCCGGCGCGGCCGACGTCACCTTCCCGCTCGAGCATTCGCGGGCTCTGGCCGCCGCGATTCCGCATTCCCGTCTCGAGATCGTTCCGGACGGCCCGCACGGTGTGGTGATCGAACAGGCGGGACGGGTGGCCGACATCCTCCTTTCTTTCTTGCAATCCATCTGATTTCGGAGTCTGGGAGACTGCATGGCTCGTTACGCCTCTTTGATCGCAACCGGTTCCTACCTCCCCGAACGGGAGATCTCGAACGATCTGCTTCGCGAGCGGTTCGCCACGCTCGGGGATTTGATGGACAAATTCGAAGCCTCCACCGGTATCCGCAAACGTTGGTGGGCACCCGAGGACTGGGCGGCCTCCGACCTCGCGGTGCGGGCCGCGCGGCAGGCGCTGGACAACGCCGGCAAACGTCCGGAGGACGTCGATCTGATTATTCTCGGCACCGACTCGCCGGACTACATCACGCCGGCCACCTCCGTCGTCGTGCAGGAGAAGCTGGGAGCCAAGAACGCCGGCACTTTCGACGTCGGCTGCGCCTGTGCTTCGTTCCCCACCGGCTTCGCGACCGGCGCTGGACTGATCGCTGCCAATCCGGCCCTGAAGACCGTCGTGGTGATCGGCGTCTATCTGATGCACAAGCTCGCCGCGGCCAACGATCCCGCGCTCTTCTTCTATGGCGACGGCGCCGGAGCGGCGGTGCTCACCGGGGCTGACACGCCGGGTTTCGTCAACGCGGCCTTCCAGGCGGACGGTGCCTACGCTCCGTACTGGGGCATCTACTCCGGCGCCACCGCCGAGCCGGCGAGCGAAGAGTCGGTGCGCGCCGGCCGCACGCAGGTGAAGCTCGTCCAGCGCTACCCTCCGGAGATCAATCACGAAGGGTGGCCGCGCCTGGTGCGGCGTCTCGCCCAAGAGGGCGGCTTCGCGCTCTCCGACATCGATTTCCTCATCTTCACCCAGGTGCGCAAGCCGTCCATCGAGCTGGTGATGGCCGATCTCGGATTGCCGATGGAGCGCACCCACACGGTGATGGAGGAGTGGGGCTACACCGGCTCGGCGTGCGTTCCGATGGCGCTCCACGACGCGCGCGAGAAGGGGAAGATCAAGCCCGGAGCCCTGGTCGTCCTGGTCGGCTCCGGCGTCGGCTACAACCAGGCAGCGGTCTCTTTCCGCGCCTGAAATCATTCACATGGATGGAGGAGGAAGTATGAAAAGTCGGATCTTTTGCCTTCCACTCGTCGTTGCCGTCTCCCTGGCCTCTCTGGCTTTGCCGGCCGCAGCTCTCGATTATGCCGGAAGCTCCAACCAGTTCGCCGGCGGCTTCAATCCGTCGAACGCGCCCAATGGCGGCTTCGGTGGCGGGAGTTGCACGGCGACCCACACGCCCATCATCTTCCTGCCCGGCAACGGCGACGAGTCGAAGAACTTCGACTATCCGCCGTCGACCGGCGTCCTCTCGGTCTACGATCAATTCAAGGCCGCGGGGTACAACGACTGCGAGATCTTCGGCCTCAACTGGCTGTCGAGCTCCGAGCGCGGCACGCCGCAGCTCAACTATCACCAGTCCTCGAAAGCGGCCATGGTGCGCGACTTCATCAACGCGGTGAAGTCCTACACCGGCAAGAGCCAGGTCGACATCATCGCCCATTCGATGGGAGTGACGGTGGGCATCCACGGCATCGATTACGGCAGCCTGTGGGGGAGCGTGCGAAAATTCATCGGTATCTCCGGCGGCCTCCGCGGCCTCGCCTCCTGCTACTGGGCGGGCTACGCGAATCCTGCCATCACCACCTGCGGCAGCCAGAACGTCTTCGATTCCAACATCTTCGGCTTCTTCCCGCACGTCTCGCCGGGCTACAATCCGAAGATGGGTGCCGGCGGCTACCGGGACAAGCCGTCCGGCAAGGCGACGCAGTTCTACACCCTTCGTGCCGGCTACAACGATCAGATCGCCTGCTCGACTCTGTCTTTCTACACCGGCTGCGGCGACACCTCACTCTTCGACAGCTACTCGAACGTCAAGGCCCAGCTCAACGTCGGCCGCGGCTCCACCGCCGCCCAGCTCGACTACAATTTCAGCGACTGGAGCATCTTCAACACCGGCGGAGGCGACAAAGACGGCGTCGGCCACTTCCGCGCGAAGAACAACACCGGCGTGATCCAGGTGAACATGCTCACCGGAAGCTGCACGGGGACGGGGTGCTGCTCCGGGTACGGGTATTCGTGCGTGAACTGAGGGCCGGGCGCCTCGGTACGTCGCTCCATCGGAAGGTCCGAGCTTACCCGGATCGTTGCGTCCTTGCGGCGAACTGTTGCACCGTTGCGGCTGAATAGCCGTCCGATGCGCGCGCTGAGGCCGCCGCGGCCTGGGGAGCTGCTATCCTTTCGGCTAGAGTCCATCTTCCCCCGGTGGGGGAGGAGCGCCAGCTCTGGGATGTAATCCGCTTCGTAAGCTGGCGCGGCTACTGTCTGCCCCAGGGTCGGGGGCTGACGTGTGTGGGCGGAGCGACGAGGAGGATTCATGGTTCCTGGAGGCGGCGAGGCCTCGCGACGACTGCGCTCCCTTCTGTCCCGAGATCCCAAGCGCTCGGCCGAAGAGGCCCTGCTCGCGGGCGACCGGAAGACGGCGATGGAGTCGTTCGCCCGCCTCGGCGAATGGCGGCGCGCGGCCGATCTCGCCGCCGAGCTGGGGGAGGACGAGAAGCTGGTCCGCTTCTCCCTGATGGACGCCTACGGACGGCTCCCTCCAGGCCGCCTCCCGGACACGCTCTCCGCCGCCGAGATGCTGGCGTCGCAAAAACACTCGACCCAGGCGATTCTCCTCTTCGAGCGGGCCGGCGCCTTCCTGCAGGCCGGGGAGGCGGCGGTCGCCGCGCGCGATCCGATGCGCGCGGTCCGCTACTTCAAGCAGTCCGGCGCCTGGCTCCAGGCGGTCCGCTGCTACGAGGAGACGGGCAAGCTCCGCGAGGCGTTGCAGACGATCGAGGAAGCCCTGCGCAGCCTGGAGCGAACGATCGGCGGCACCGCGGTGAGCGGCGGCCGGATCGAGGAGCTGAACCTCCTCAAGATCGACATCCTCTTGCGCCTGGGCCGCACCGAGGCCGTCACCAAGCTGTTGCGCTCATTCCCGCCGAGCCTCCGCCTCGCCGAGGTCCTGGAGCGCCACGGACAGCACACCGAGGCGGTCGAGTGTTATCTCGGGCTCGGCCAGTCCGACGAGGCGCTCCGCCTGGCAGCCCGGGCGCCGAACCGCGACCGGCTGCGGGCCCAGATCTTCCTGCGCACCGGCCAGCCCGCTGAAGCCGGTCATCTGCTCGCCCAGCTCGGCCTCGCTCGCGAATCCGCCGAAGCCTACGAAGCCGCGAAAGATTGGAAGCGCGCCGCCTACCGCTGGGAAGCCGCGCAGGAGCCGAGCCGCGCCGCCGAGGCCTATGAGAAGGCCGGCCGCGGACGCGATGCGGCGCGCTGTTTTCTGGCGGCCGGGATGCCCGAGCGGGCGGCGGCGCTGTCCAGCCAGGGAGCCGGCTCCGGAGCCGCCAAGGTTCTCGAGGCCCGGAGAGACCAGACGCTCGAAATGGCCCGCCGCAACCTCGCGGCCGGTGACAAGACACGCGCCGCCTCGCTGCTGTTCCAGATCCGCCCCGAAGAGCCCGGTTTCGCCGAGAGCGCCATCCTCCTGGCGCCGCTGCTGATCGAGGAAGGCTTCGGCGAGCAGGCTCTCGAACGCCTGCGCCAGACGCCGCGCGGCGTCTCCCCGCAGATGGACGTCGAGCGGGACTACTGGGAAGGCCGCAGCCTCGAAGCCATGGGGCAGAGGGACGCCGCGAAGATCTGCTACGAGCTGGTGGTGAAGCGCGATGCGACTCACCGCGACGTCCGCGAGCGGCTGGCGGAGCTCAAGCGGTCCAGGAAGACCACCGCGGTGGTCAGCCCCCCGGTGGAGCCGCCGGTCGGCCGTTCCGTCGCCACCTTCGAGCTGCCGACGATCGGCGGACGTTTCGCCGGCCGCTACGAGATCCTCGCCGAGCTCGGCCGCGGCGGCATGGGCCAGGTCTACAAGGCCCGCGACGTCGAGCTCGACGAGATCGTGGCGATCAAAGCTCTGGTGGCGCCGGCGCAGGACGAGATGCGGGAGGAGGCCCGCTTCCTGCGCGAGGTGCAGATCTGCCGCCGGCTCACCCATCCCAACGTGGTGCGGGTCTACGACATCGGCAGGTTCCCGGGCGGTCGTTTCGTGACCATGGAGTACATCGAAGGGCAGAGCCTGGACGCGGTGATCTCGAACGAGTATCCGATCCCTTTCGCGCGGATCCGCTTCCTGCTCTCGGAGATCGCCGCCGGTCTCCACGAAGCGCATTCACAGGGAATCATCCACCGCGACCTCAAGCCCGGCAACATCATCGTCACCCCGACCCGGCTCAAGATCCTCGACTTCGGCATCGCGTCCATGGCCGGGCTCGGCGCGCGGCTCACCCAAACCGGCGTCGTGATGGGAACGCCGATGTACATGTCGCCCGACCAGATCCTCGGTCGCGAGCCCGACGCCCGGTCGGACCTCTACTCGCTCGGCGTGCTCGCCTACACCCTCGTCGCCGGCCGCGAGCCGTATGAGCCGGGGGATGCCACGCTCCTGATGTTGCAGCAACTGCAAGCGCCGACGCCGCCGGTCCGCCGTTTCCGGTCCGACACGCCCGAGCCGTGGCTGGTCATGCTCGACCGCCTGCTCGCCAAGGATCCGGACCAGCGCTACCAGTCGGCCCAGGAGCTGCTGGACGTCCTGGAGTCGCTCCCGGTCTGACCGGGCCTGAAGCAAACATTCCGCGTCGTTTTGAGGGGAGGGACTGGAGCGTGCCGTTCCGCCGATCTACGGATGACGTCCTGGAGTCGATCAACGGGGTCCTCTCCCCGTATGTCGGGAAGCTCATGGCCCGCACGGCGGCCAGCGCGCACTGCCGCGACCTGGGAATCCATGCCGGCGAGATGAGCCGCGACCAGGTCGACGCCCTGCTCGGCCGTCTCGGGCTGGGGCTGATCGTCTTCATCGGCAAAGACAAAGCGCAGACCGTGGTGGAGACCATGCGGCGGGCGATCGACGGTTTGCAGGAGGTGCAATGACCCGGAGCGGGAGGACGACGCTGCTCTTCGCCGCGATCATGGGCGGCGCGGCGGTGATCTTGGCCGCCCGGCCTCTGGGGCTGGCGCTGAGCGAGACGGTCCTCGAATGGACGAGCGCTCTGGGGAAGCTCCCGTTCCTGCTCGTCGCCGTCGTCTATGCCTGGCGCAACGCCCGCCGCTTCGAGGCGGGCAATCCGGCACGTCTCGGCTGGCTCCTCCTGTTCGCCGGCTGGCTGAGCTTCACCTTCGCCCAGTCGAGCCTCTGCGTCTACGAGCTGTACCTCGGCGTCGCGGTGCCGTTCCCGTCGATCGCCGACGTCTTCTTCCTGATCGGCTATCCGCTGCTCATCGCCTCGCTGTTCGCCTTCCTCCGCTCCTACGCGGCGGCCGGCTTCCCGATCGGCGGCGCCGGGGAGCGCTGGCTGCTGGCCGCGGCCACGCTGCTCGCCTGCGCTCTTCTCGGGGTTCCGATCCTGCGGCCGATCGTGGCGGCACCGGCGCCGGCGCTCGAGAAGTTCCTCAACGTGGTCTATCCGGTCCTCGACTTCGTCCTGCTCGTGCCCACCGTCCTGCTGCTGCGCGTCACCGTGCGCTTCCGCGGCGGCGCGGTGTGGAAGACCTGGCTGGCGCTCCTCGGGGGCGTCATCTTCACCTTCGCCGGAGACAGCGTCTTCGCCTACCTCCAGGCGCTGGGGGAGACCCGCTTCCTCCGCCTGGTGGACATCCTCTACGTCCTCTCCTTCGGCTGGATCGCCCGCGGGGTTCTCTACCAGTACGAGATGCTGTCGGACTGACCCGCGGAAAGACAGGATGAAATGGATTGGTGGCTGCCGTCACTTCCTTATGGACTGAAGGAGGGCACGCCGATGAAACACCCGATCTCCGAAGCCAGCCTGAACCGATTCGCCCGCGGGACCGCCACGCGGGAAGAAGGGAAGTCGATCGTCATCCATCTTTTGCGCGGTTGCTCCACCTGTTCCCGCAAGCTGCAGGCGCTCATCGGCCCCATGGAGCCGGCGACGACCTATTCCGAAGCCTCGATGAAACGAAATCGCCCCGCCGACCACCTAATAGGTATACGGGGTGCGAGGGGAAGCGTGTAGCCCAGCTTTCAGGAGGAAGTCGACGTGGCAACAAGAAGTCTGGAAACCAGCCAGCGGAACGGATGGACGGCTGGATTCGTCCTGCGCGAAGAGAGCCCGACCATCGTCCGTCACCTGACCGACGGCTGCCCGACGTGCAACGCGGGCTTGCAGGCCTTTCATCGTCTCGAAGCGACCGCGGCGGTCGAGCAGTTCGAAAAGGAGCTCGCCGCCGGCCTCGCCGCCTCCCAGAGCCCGGTCAACGCGCTCCACGCCGCGCTGGCCGATCTGGTGGTGCGGCGCGAGCACGGGCTGAGACGCTGAAGCACGGCTACGCCGCCGGCCGGAGCTCTTCCCGCTTCGGCCGGAACCGCGCGAACGCCTTCTTCACTCCTTGGAAGCTCCGCAGGTCGTCGAACAGCGAGTAGAAGACCGGCGTCGCGAGGAGGGTGAGGAGGAGCGAGAGCGACTGGCCGCCGATGACGACGACGGCGATGGCGCGACGCTCTTCGGAGCCCGGACCGGTGCCGACGGCGAGGGGCAGCATGCCGGCCACCAGGGCCAGGGTGGTCATCAGGATCGGCCGCAGCCGGTCGCGGTTGCCCTGGAGGATCGCTTCGAAGCGGTCCATCCCCTTAGCGCGCAGGTTGTTCATGTGGTCGATCTGCAGGATGGCGTTTTTCTTCACCACGCCGAAGAGAACCAGGATTCCCAGGGCGGAGTAGAGATTCAGCGTGTTGCCCGTCGCCCACAGCGAAATCATCGCGAAGGGCACCGCCAGTGGCAGCGAGAGGAGGATGGTCAGCGGGTGGACCACGCTCTCGAACTGCGACGCGAGGATCATGTACATGAAGAGGACGGAGAGCACCAGGGCCCACACGAACTCTTTGTAGGTGCGCGCCAGCTCACGGCCACGGCCGCCCACGGCGGTGCTGTAGGCGGTGGGGAGGTGCATGTCGTCCACCGCCTTGTGCAGCGCCTCCAGGCGGTCGGCCAGCGCGAAGCCGGGACCGACTCCGGCGCGCAGGCTCACCTGGCGTTGGCGGTCGAGGCGGTCGACGCGGGAGGCGGTGATCTCCTCCTTCAGGGTGACCAGGTTGTCGACGCTCACCAAGCCACCGCGGCTGGAGGGTACGAAGAGCTGTTTGATCGATTCCGGATCGTTGCGCCGTCCTTGCACCAGCCGGATCTGCACGTCGTAGTCGTCGTTGACGCCGGGATCGTGGAAGCGCGAAACCTGATCGTCGCCGCCCACCATCAGGCGCAAGGCGGTGGCGAGGTCGTTCATCTGCACCCCCAGATCGGCGGCGCGGTTTCTGTCCACCGTCACCCGCAGCTCCGGCTTTTCGATCTTCAGGGTGGTGTCGGCGTCGACGATGCCGCCGATCTCCTTGGACTTCTCGCGGAGCTGGTTGGCGTAGGCGGCCAGCGCCTGGAGGTCCGGACCGCGCAGCGAGAAATCGATGTCCCAGTTGCCGCCGCCGATGTTGAAGGACTGCACGTTGCGCACCGAGCAGCGCAGGTCCTTGAACTTCGCGAGGCGCGCGCGCAACGACACCATCACGTCGCGCTGGCTGTAGTTGCCGCGGAACGCCGCGGCGGGATTGAGGTGCGCCAGGCTGCTGAAGAAACGTGGAATGGAAAACTTGCGCTCTTCGTGCGGCGCGATGCGCACGAAGGCATACCCCGTATTGACGTTGCCGAGAAAGCCGCCGCCGGCGTTGACCAGCACGGTGCGCACCGCAGGCAGGGCGCGGATCTCGGCTTCGACGGCCCGCATGGCCTCGTCCATCGCCGCGAGGCTCGTGCCTTCAGGGGCGTTGACGTTGACCTCGAACTCGGACTCGTCGACGTCGCTCGGGATGTACTCCACCTTGACCAGCTTTAAGATGGGGATCGTCGCGACCATCACCAGCAGGCAGACCACCGCCGCCAGCTTCCGGTGCTCCATCGTTTTGCGCAGCAGCTTTTCGTAGGCGTGGTCGAGCCGGCCATAGAAGCCCTGGCGGGATTTCGCCTCGTCTTTCTTTTCGGCGCGCAGCAGGCGGGCGCTCATCATCGGCGTCAAGGTGAAGGAGACCAGGAGGGAGACCAGCACCGCCGCCGCCGCGGTAATTCCGAACTGATAGAGAAAGCGTCCCGAAATGCTCGACATGAATGAGACCGGAACGAAAATCACCACCAGGGAGAGCGTCGTCGCCAGCACCGCGAGACCGATCTCCGCCGTCGCCGCGCGCGCCGCCTCGAAGGTGTCCATCTTCTTCTCCTCGACGAAGCGGAAGATGTTTTCGAGCACCACGATGGCGTCGTCGATGACGACCCCGACCATGAGCACCAGGGCCAGCATGGTGACGCTGTTGAGCGTGAAGTTGAGCGCCTTCATGACCCCGAACGTCGCGATCACCGAGGCCGGAATGGCGACCGCGGCGATGATCGTCGAGCGCCAGCTCCGCATGAAAGCGAGCACCACCAGCGAAGCGAGAATGCTGCCCAGGATCAGATGCAGATTGATCTCGTGCAGAGCGGCATGGATGTAACGCGACTGATCACGGATCACTTCGAGCCGCAGATCGGCGGGGAGCTGGCCCTGGACGCGTTCCATGGCCCGTTTGACGCCGTCGATCACCTCGACGGTGTTGGCTCCCGACTGGCGCAGGATGTCGAGGGTGACGGTGGGCACACCGTCGAGGCGGGCCAGCGAGCGTTGTTCTTTGGTGCCGTCCTCGGCATAGCCGAGATCGCGGATGCGGATCGCCTGGCCGTTGACCGTGCGCACCACGAGATCGTTGAAATCGCGCGATTCAACCATTCGCCCCATGGTGCGCAGCGTCATCTCGCGGTCGGCGCCGGTGACGTTGCCGCCGGGCACGTCGGTATTCTGATTGACCATGGCATCGCGCACGGCCGTGATGGGAAGCTGGTACGCCGCCAGGCGGTCCGGATCGACCCAGACGTTGATCGCCCGCGACAGTCCGCCGATCAAATTCACCTCGCCGACCCCGGCCGAGCGTTCGACCTGGATCTTGACCACCTTGTCGGCAAATTCGGTCAGCTCGCGCAGCGACCGATTGCCGAAGAGGGCGATGGTCATCACCGGCGAGGAATCGTTGTTGTTCTTGGAGATCACCGGCGGCAGCGTGTTCAACGGCAGATTGCGGACCACCCCGGCAACGCGGTCGCGCACGTCCTGCGTCGCGGTGTCGATATTGCGGTCGAGAGAGAAGGTGACGATGATGAACGAGCTACCGGACGATGAGATCGAGCGCAGCTCCTCGATCCCTTCGACCGTGTTCACCGCCTCCTCGAGCTTCTGCGACACCTCCGTCTCCATCTCCTCCGTCGAAGCGCCGGGAAGATTGGTGCGCACCGAAACCGTCGGCAGATCGACCGAAGGAAAACGATCAACCCCCAACCGCCCATAGCTGGCCGCGCCCACCACGACGAGGGCGAGAATGATCATGGCCGCGAAAACCGGCCGGCGGATACAGATCTCAGCGAGCTTCTGCATGGGTCAATCCGTCGCTCTAATCCGCCACCATCACCGGCTGGCCACCGACCAAATTTCCCGGGGTGATCACCACGGGGTCTCCGGCGACGACGCCTTCGAGGATCTCGACGCGGTCGCCGGCGCGGCGGCCGGTGCGGACTCTTTTTTCGACGGCTTTGCCGCCTTCGACGCCCATCACTTTGTCGATGCCGGCGAAGGAGACGACGGCGGAGAGGGGCACCAGCACGGTGGATTCGGCGGAGACGGTTTCGATGTTGGCGCGGGCGAAGGAGCCGGGACGCAGGCGGCCGTCCTGGTTTGGTACTTCGGCCTCGACCAGGAGGGTGCGATTGTCTTCGCTGATCGCCGGGCTGATCCGCGCCACGCGGCCGGTGTGCTCCTGGGGATCGCCCTCGATGCTCAGCTTGACCGACTGGTTGATCCGCACGCTGGCGGCGTCGCGCTCGGGCACCGCGAGGCGCAGGCGGAGCGGATGGACGCGCACCAGGGTGACCAGCGACTGGCCGACCGTCACATAGTCGCCGCGACTGATCTTGCGCTCGCGGATCATGCCGTCGAAGGGGGCGGTGAGCACGGAGTCGGTGAGCTGCTGGCGGGCGATGTTCAGCTCCGCGGTGCGCTGCATGAGGAGACCCTGCCGGCTGCGGGCGTCCTCCATGGCGTCCTGATAGCGCGCGTCGGCGACCTGCAGGCCGGCCTCCGCGGCGTCGAAGTCGGATTGCGAGATGAGCTGTTGCTTGAAAAGACTGGCGGCGCGATCGTGGGTGAGCTGGGCCTGCCGCAGGTTGGCCGCCGCTTGGCGGACCACCGAGGTCTGCTCGGGCGCCACCACCCGGTCCGGCTCGCCGGCGGCGAGACCGAGCCGCGCCCGCGCCTGCTCCAGGGCGTTCTGCGCTTGCGAGACCCGCAGCTCGAAATCGGTCGCGGCGAGACGGGCGATCACCTGGCCCTTGCGAACTGGGCTGCCCAGATCGACCGCGATGGTCTCCAGCCGGCCGGCGACTTTCATTCCGAGCTCGGCCTGCTCTTCCGCGCCGAGCGTTCCGGACACCGTGACGACGCGCGAAAGCCGCCCCGTCTCGGCGCGCGCCAGCCGCACCTCGCGGCTGGGCAGGGCATTGACCGTGCCGGCCTTGGCGTCCCGGCTGGGAGCGGCGTCATGCGCTCCGCCGCCACACCCGGCGAGCAGCAGCAGTAGTCCCACTCCTGCGAGTCCGGCGAGCGAACAACCCAGCGACCTTCTCATGAGCATCTCCCTGAAAGCACACCAGACAGCATAAGACAGTCCAAACCTACTAGATACGGACGAGCGTCCGGAAAGTTTTCCTACTTCTTTTGGCCCTGCCTGGCCACCGCTTCGGCAGCCTTGCGCGCCGCTTCGGGGTCCCCGAGGTACTGATGCCCGAGCGGGCGCAGGTGCTCGTCGAGCTCGTAGACCAGCGGAATGCCCGTCGGGATGTTCAATCCCACGATCTCCTCGTCTGAAACGCCGTCCAGATGCTTCACCAGCGCCCGCAGGCTGTTGCCATGGGCCGCGATGAGCACCCGTTTGCCAGCCCGCAGGTCGGGGACGATCGTTCCGTGCCAGTAGGGCAGGAAGCGGGCCACCGTGTCCTGCAACGACTCGGCGCGCGGCAGCTCCTCAGGTTTGAGACCGGCATAGCGCCGGTCGCGCCCCGGATAGCGCTCGTCGTCCCGCGTCAGCAACGGCGGCGGCTCCGAGTAGCTGCGCCGCCAGATGAGCACCTGCTGGTCGCCATACTTGGCCGCCGTCTCCGCCTTGTTCAGCCCCTGGAGCGCGCCGTAGTGCCGTTCGTTCAGGCGCCAATCCCGGTGCACCGGGATCCACATCAGGTCCATCTCGTCGAGGGTGATCCACAGGGTGCGGATGGCGCGTTTGAGCAGCGACGTGTACGCGACATCGAATGTATATCCTCCCTCTCGCAGGAGGTGGCCCGCTTCGTGGGCCTCCTCGACTCCCTTGGGAGAGAGGTCGACATCCGTCCAACCGGTGAAACGGTTCTCCAAATTCCACGTGCTCTCGCCGTGGCGCAGCAGGACCAGCTTGATCACGAAATTCCCCCTGGCTCGGACGTTCCCGGTGCCCCATGCCACCGGCAGCCTGGATAGTCTACCTCCGCTCCGGCGTGAGTGTGCCCGGCTAGGCGTTACGCCGCCGGGATCTCTGGTATTCTAGGGGGGCCAGGCAGGCGAAAGCGAGGCGTTCGTAAGATGCATCAAAGAGGTCACAAACCTGCGCCATCAAATCCTCCGAGCCAGCAGAAAACCTCTCAATTTGCGCCACGGCCGTTCGGAGACCCGAAGAAGGCTCCGGCGACGGCAAACGGCCACCCCAACCAACAGGGCAAGCTCGACGCGGAAGAAGAGCTCCTCCAAAAGAAGTTTGACACGGGTGCCGGCGAGCCCGAGCAAGAGCCGTTTCCAATACAGAGAAACGAGCCTAAGCCTCGCATATACAGTGCGTTTCAGGGGGCATTGGGAGAGCCGGTTCAGCGCGTAGTCAGAGCAGGCGCGCAAAGAAACGAGGTTGTTTGTGATGATATTAACGACATTAGTGAGCTGCACGTAGGGACCGTTTTTACATATGAGGGTAGCAGGTACACAATTGACGCTAGTTTTAGACGCGCCGAGCATGAGGACGAGAAGAATATTCGGTTTACCATCAATCCCAGGGCCAGACCGAAAAGCGCGACATATGCGGGTGCCAAAAGGGAGGCCGAAGAGATCGCGGCAGAGCTGGAGGCGCATGCGGATGCAAGGGACGCCGCCAAGGCAGCAAAGCTGGCCCAGGTCTTAGCCGGAATCGGGGGTGGGGCCCGGCCGCAAGTTATTGCGTCATCTTACCGGCACAACAGGAATGGCGATAGAAAAAGCGCATTTGTGGGAGCAATGGACAATGCCGCCACGGACGCTTTTATTGC
>DATARD010000352.1:0-27536 GCA_036264355.1 Thermoanaerobaculia bacterium | reverse complement strand
GGGCCGAGCCGTCGATGCCTCACCCCCGTCCCCTCTCCCATCCCCTCCCGCCAGCCGGGAGAGGGGCGCCACCGCCCTCTCGAGATCTCGATTCCCCCCTCTCCCGGAGGTTGGGAGGGGATGGGAGAGGGGGGCCAGGGGGGTGAGGCTCCGCGGTGCGGCTTTAGATGCCCAGCGTTTCCAGAATCACCGCCTCCGTCGCCGCCGCGACCGCCGGCCAGTCGAAGCGGTCGCCCTGGCGCCGGGCGTTGGCGCCGAGACGTTGCACCTCGGCCTCGTCGGCGAGGAGCGCCGCGAGCGCCGCCGCGAGGGCGTCCGGCTCGGGCGCCGTGCACACGCCGTGGACGCCGGGCTCGACCAGCTCGCCGAGGGCGCTTTCGCTCGACTCGCAATAGACGACCGGGAGACCGGCGGCCATCGCTTCGAGCGGAAAGAGGCCGAAGCCCTCGCGCGACGATGGCTGCACCGCGATCCGCGAGGCGCCCATCCGGCGCCAGACGTCGCGGTTGGTCGGCAAGGCGCCGTGGAAGACCACCGTCTCGCCGAGGCCGAGCGATGTAGACAGCGCGGTCAGCCGGCCGCGGTCCGGACCGTCGCCGAAGACGGCCAGCAGTGGACCGCCGGCCGGTTTCTTCAGCCGGGCCACCGCTTCCAGCAGGAGATCGATCCGCTTCTCGCGCAGCAGGCGGCCGGCGTAGACGAGCGGCGGTCCGGAGCCCGGCACGGCGTCCGCGACGCAGGCGCGTATAGCGGAAACCGGAATGCCGCTCGGCACCACCCGCACCGGCTCGCCGCGCCGCACTTCCACCCGCTCGGCGGTGAGCCGGCTGGTCGCGATCGCCCGCGTGCCGAGCGGCACGGTGAGCCGTTCCATCAGCGCGTAGGCGGGCCACTTCCAGCCGAGGTAACGCTGCCAGTAGCGTCCCCAGTGCTCATACCAGGTCACCAGCAGCGGCTTGCGCAATCGCCGGCAGCGCCAGGCGAGCACCGGCAGGTGGGCATACGGAATGTTCGCGCTCTCGATCACGTCGAAGCCGGAAAGGTCGATCCGCATCGCCGCCCGAGCCAGCCGCCACGCCTCCGCCGTGCTCCGCTTGCCCGCCTGGTTGTACAGGCGGCCCGGAGGCCCCACCGGCAACACCTCGCACCCCGGAAACGGCTGGGCAGCAGCATCTCCAAAACCAGCGATCACCACCCGGTGGCCGCGAGCCCCCAACGCCCGAGCCAACTCGTAGTTGCGGTGCTCCACCCCCCCCACCGACTGGGGGTAGAGGCAGTCATAGAAAAGCAGAATCGAGAGGCTCATCCGCCCGCCTCTCCGTCCTTTATGCCCACCCCCACCCGGCGCAGCGCCACCCAGCACCCAAACCCCAGCACCGCCTGGCACACCAGCCCGAACACGTAGTGCACCAGGCTCAACGCCAGCACGTCGGCGCCGCGCGCCGCCGCGTCGATTCCCGCGGCCCATGGGCTGAAGAAGAGCACCTGGAGCGCCTGGCTGGTGCCGAGGCCGCTCGGCGTGATGGGCAGCGCCGCCACCAGCAGCACGACCGTCATCAGCGCCAGGCTGCGCCAGAATGGAATGGGGATTCCCCAGACCAGATAGGCCCCCCATTGCAGCGCCGCCATCACCGCCAGATGCGGCAGCCGGGCCGCCGCGGCCTGAAGGTGCCCGGCGACTCCCGCCTCGAACAGCGGCGCGAGCGGCGGCCTTCCGGCAAGCCAGCGCGGACGCAGGGCGATCACCATCAGATAAAGGACAATGCCGGCCAGGGCGCCGAAGATCAGGAAGAGCAGCAGCTCCCGCCGGTCGTGCGGCAGATCGACCAGCAGGCCGAGCGCCGCGATGACCACCAGCACCATGCCGTTCGAGATCATCAGGAAGAGCATCGCGCCGGCCGCCCGCGAGGCGCGCACGCCGCTGCGCGCCAGGTAGACGCCGACGCCGCCCTGGCCGGCGACGTAGGACAGGAGGCCGAGCAGATAGGTGGCGCCGCGCAGCAGGAAGAGCTCGCGAAAACCGCGGCGGACGCCCACGATCGTCAGCGCCTCGCGGGTGGCGAAGACGTCCAGCGGCAGGATGGCGAGCGTTTCGGCGAGGACGTAGAGGGCGAGCGGGAGATAGGCGCCGTGGCGGAGCGCGCCGCGCAGGGCCGCGACCGGCACGCGCGAGGTCAGCCAGCCGAGGATGGCCACCGCCGCCAGCCAGGGGAGCCACCGCCTGGCCCCTTTCGAGACCAAATCGCGGAGGCGGTCGCCCACCTACCGCCTCTCGATCAGCATCAGGCTCACCAGGAAGGAGGCGAACACCGTCTGCGCTCCCATCACCATGGCGGTCATGCCGATCACGATCCCGCGCACCGCCATCATCTCGCCCGCTCCGGCGCGCAGCCAATCGACGACGATCTTCACCTCCAGCCCGAGGCCGGCGAGGAACAGGAGGCCGCCGAGCAGCAGGCCGCGCTCCAGCGAGAACCAGCGGCTGAGCCGGCCCAGCCACTGCATCGGCCGCGCGAACCCCGCGCCCATGGAGAAGGTCTTGGCGCAGACGTCGAACAGCACCAGGTTGTAGCCGAGGATCAGCGCCAGCGCGCCGAACACCAGCGGATGCCAGTCCCACACCCGGCCGAACACCTCGCGCGGCCCGCCGGCCAGAGCGAGCATCAGAAGGCCGCCGATCAGCACCAGCAGCAGGCCGGGGAGCTGGAAGAGATAGGACGGCGAGAACAGCAGCATGAAGCGGATATGCCGCCAGGCGTCGCGGAAGCCGTCGAGCTTCGACTCGCCGGTGCGCGGATGGTAGGTGATCGGGATCTCGTGGATCTTGAGCTGGGCGCGCAGCGAGTTGACCACCATCTCGGAGGCGAATTCCATGCCGGTGGTCTGCAACCGCATCCGCTCATAGGCGTCGCGGGTGAAGGCGCGCATGCCGCAGTGCGAGTCCGAGACGCTGGTGCGGAAGAGCAGACGCAGCATGCCGGAGAGGATCGGATTGCCGATGTAGCGGTGCGACCAGGGCATGGCGCCGGGGAGGATCTTGCCCTTGAGCCGCGAGCCGATGACCATGTCGAAGCCGTCGTCCTTGAGCGGTGCCCTAAGAGGTGCAATAAACTCCGGGATGGCCAGGAAGTCGTAGCTGTCGTCCGAGTCGCCCATCACCAGATAGCGCCCGCGCGCCTCGGCAAAGCCGCGCAGGTAGGCCGAGCCGTAGCCGCGCCGCCGCTCGTGCACCACCCGGGCGCCGGCCTTCGCGGCGACCTCCGGCGAGCCGTCGGTCGAGCCGTTGTCGACGACGACGACCTCGCCGGACACGCCCATCGCGCGGAGCGCCTTCCAGGCTTTCTCGACGCAGGTGCCCACCGACTCCGCCTCGTTCAGGCAGGGCATGACGACCGACACCTCGATCTCACCGCCGGAGGAGACGGTGGACGGAGACGGCTGTGGAACGCTCTCGATGCTCTCAGGCGGCATGGGCAAGGAAGATCCTCGATCCGCGGGAAATCGCGCGCGGACTATACCATCTCACGCCGCCCGCGGTGCCCGGCCGATCGGCCCCCTCTGCGCCCGCGCGAACAGAGCGTCCAGATCGCTCCCCGGCGACAAACCGTGGGCGATACTCTCGAAAGCGTGGCGGCCGAGCGCCCGGTAGCTCTCGAACTGCGCCTCGGTGTAGAGCTGATCGCCGGTCGACTCGTGGGGAAATTCAGGGTGCGTCTTGGCGTAGTTGAACACGTCGACCGGCTCCGTGCCGTTGAGCGATGCCTTGATGTACAGCAGAAAACCGTCCTCGACGTTCGGCCCGGTGTCGACGCAGGTGTAGACGATGCGGCCGATGGCGGCATAGGGCGCCGGATTCTCCGCGTGCGCCAGGTTGTAGCTCTTGCCGTTCCGTGCCTGCGCCTGCATCAATATTTTTTCAAAGACGATGGGAATCCCGAGATCGGTCCGGATCTTGGCGACCGCGCTGGCCAGCCCCTCGAAGTGGAGATCCCCGTCGTTCTCGGCGTCGCTCACCAGGATGAAATGGCAACGGCGGAGGACCATCTCGTAAATCCCGAGGTTCTCGAAGTGGCCGCCGTCGGACAGATAGACGTAGGGATTGTGATCGTCGGTCAAGCCGAACGCCTCGGCGAACAGCGGACGCGCGGCGAAACGCGGGCCCGGCTTGTCATAGGTATTGTCACCAGGCGCGCCGGGGTTGCCGAGCCACCAGCCGAGGCGGATGTTGAACAGGGCGAGGAGGAAGGTGACCACCGGCGAGGAGTGGTAGCCCATGTTCGGGCTGGCCGCCGCGCCGGAGATGGCCATCGCGGTGCCGAGGGAGATCGCGGGGCGCTGCTTCCGCGGTCCCAGTCCCCGATGGAGACCATAGTCGAGGGTCTTGCGATAGCCGACAGGATAGCTGCCGGCGTGGAGCGGCGTGACGGTGAACGACTCGGCCTTGCGGTCCTGCCAGGCCAGGTTCCTGCCTCCCACGAGGTTCAACGCCATGTTGATGACGTGGAGGGGCCGGTTGTCCGCCAGGTCTCGCATGAGCACGTTGTCGCGCTCGTCGAACCCGGTGAACGGATTGGGCTTGCGCTCTCCGTGCGGCCGCGACGCCGCCAGGTAGGCCCGGATCAGGCGGTCACGGTAGGCCGCATGGAGCGAGAAGCGGTTGATGTCGATGAAGAGGCCCATGAATCCGCCGAGCACGAGCAGACCGGCCAGCAGCGCGAGCAGCGCCCAACCGCGCACCAGGATCAGCACCGACACCGGATCGCGCGATTCCGCGGGAAGGGTCCAGCCGAGCAGCCAGGACGTGGCCAGGGCCAGGGCGGCGAAAAAGATCACCGCGAAGACCGGCGCCGCGATCGTCAAGGCCAGGCTCGGCAGAGAGGGGCCACCCTCCTCGTTGTTTTTCTTCTGTGCCGCGGTCTTCGCGCTCCAGCCGAGGACGAGAGTGACCAGGCCGGAGGCGCCGCCCACCGCCGAGAGAACCCACGGGACTCCCCACGCGACGCCGCTGGTCAGGGCTTCCGGCCCGAAAATGACCAGGGAGCTGACGGCGCTCCGGACGGAGATGGCGATCAGGACCCAGGCGCCGCCGCGGGCCAGCCATTCGCGGTCTCCGTCATCCATCTGATAGCTGGCCAGCCCCACGAACAGAGTCGCCGCGATCATGAACAGCCAGAGCAGGAGAGGCGCGGCGAAACAGACGTACAGCTCAACGTCCCTCCCCAGCACGACGAGCGGAAAGAGATGCTCCGCGGCAGCCCAGGCCATCACTCCCCCCAGCGCACCGATCGCAACCGAGATCAGGAGCTCCCCCAAGGCTTTGGACGGCACCCAGATCCGGGAGACGGCAAAACCACCGACCTGCAGGACGAGCCCGAAGAGCACAAACGGCCAGGCCGCCACGTCGAGCATCTTCATCCAGGCCCAGAAGGTCGTGGCTCCGACCGCCATCAGCGCGAGCGGCAGCAGGCACAGCCAGAGGAACCACCACTGCCCGCGGTAGCGGTCGGGAAAACGATGATCCGGCAGGCGGTCTCCGAGGCTCGGGCGGTTCGCGATGGTGTAGGCGATCGCCCAGACACCGCAGAGAGCAGCGAGACCGAGCACCAGCCAGCGGGCCGCCGGAGAGTGGGGAGGGTGGCGCAGGATCCAGACACTGAGCCGCGGAATCATCAGCACCGAGGCGATCAACGGGATCAGCACCAGCCAGTTGAGCAGCAGGTTGCGAAAAAAGGTCGCGACGAGCGTCCAGGTGTCGGCGGACAGCAGACCCATGCGCGGGCTCATGTAGCGGCTGAAATTGCGCAGATGATAGACCGGGTCCGGCTCCGGCCGGAGCGGCGAGCCGGGCGGGGCCGCGATGTCCTGCTCGACCTTCTTGAAGGCCGCGTCGCCCGAGGGCAGGGACTTCCGCTCGCGATGAATCCAGGCGGTGAGCCAACTCCCCAGGTAGCCGCCGCCCGAGACCGTGGAGATGTAGTCGAAACGGCTGAGGAGCCCGTAGTGGGCGAGCCCCTGAACGACACCGAGCCCGAACGTCGCGCTGCGGATGCCGCCGCCGGAAAAGCAGGCCGCGGAGCGCTTCACCCCCGCGATATGAATCTGCCGGTACACTTCGCCGGTCAGGTCTGATTCGACCTGCCGCCGGCGCTCGTCCGCATCCTGGACTTTCTTGCGCCGTTCTTCGGCCGCCGGCCGGAGGGCCTCGATCTCGCTGAGCGGGATCTTCGCCTCCGGGCTCAGCAGGTTGTGCTCCTCCACCAGCACACGATAGACCGGAAAGGGACCGCGGTCTTCGTCGTCGGGCGGCGGCACGGCAGAGGCACTCGGAGCAGGCTCCATCCCGGTCTCCTTGGGGGTTCATCAATGACAAAAACAATGATACCCCCGCCCCCAAGCCTGACGCAAAAGTCAGGAACGCGGCTTGTGCCCGGCGTGCTCAGACACCGCCGCCTGATAGAGCGACTCGTAGGTGTCGGTCACCCGCGTCCAGGTGTAGCGGTCCTCGACCAGGCGCCGGCCGTTCTGTCCGTAGATGGCCAGCGAAGCACGGTCCTCGTGCATCCGCCGGATGGCGGCGGCGAGGGCGGCCGGATCGCCCGGCGCGGCGAGCAGGCCGGAGCCGTATTTCTCGATGTCGCCCGACATGCCGACGATCGGCGTGCTGAGCACCGGCCGGGCGCACGACATGGCTTCGAGCAGCACGAGCCCGAACCCTTCGCGGCGCCCGTCGGTCGAGGGCAGCACGAAGGCATGGCAGGAGCCGTAGAAGGCCGCCAGATCCGGACCCGGGATGAAGCCGAGGAAGTCCGCCTGGTCGCCGACTCCCAGATCCGCCGCCATCTTGCGGTAATACCCCTGCTTCTCGCCGGCGCCGCCGATCTTCAGGCGCAGCCGCACGCCGTCCCGGCGCAGCAGGGCGGCGGCGCGGAAGAGCACCTCCAGTCCCTTGTAGCGGTGGTGCTTGTCGAGCAGGCTCAGGAAGCCGAGCACCAGCTCCGGCGCATCGGCGGGCGGTCCGCCGTCCGCCGGCGGATGGAAGACCTGCTCGTCGACGCCCCACGGGATGCAGGTGATCTTCGGGTCGTTGGCCGACAGATGCGGCGACTTCGTGGCGTAGCTCGGGTTGATCGTGATCACCTTGTCGGCGCGGGCGAGCAGCCGCGGCAGGATGAACCGGTTGTAGACGCCGCCCAAGATCCCCTTGAGGCCGTCGCCGATCAGGTCGTTGTGGTAGGTGAGCACGAAGGGGACGTCGAGCGCCTCGGCCGCCGAGGCGGCGGCGTCGGCGAAGAGGGCGGTCGGCATGTGGCCATGGATCAGGTCCGGCCGCTCGCGCCGCAGCGCCGCCGGCAGCCCCGGGCAGACGTTGGTGTTGCCGACCTTGAAGCGGCGGTAGGGGAGACGGACGACGCCGATCCCCTCGACCAGCTCCGGCGAGCCCGGCGGCTCGTCGGCGCACACCACCCGCGTCTGGTGGCCGCGCGCCATCAGCCGGCGATTCAAGTCGAGCACGGTGTTCTCGACGCCGCCGATGTACGGGTAGAAGCGGACCACCACTTCGAGGATGCGCAGCGGGCGTTTGGCCTGGCTGAGCGGATCGGTCGGTTCGTTCATCAGACAGTCCCCATCGCCCGGCCGCCGAGATAGACGATCCAGAGCACCGCGAGCCCCCACAGCACCATGTTGATCAGGAAGGGCGGATCTTTGAGAATGGCCTCGGTCGGATTGCGCGCCCCCGGGCTCTGGTACATCAGATAGAGGTAGCGGAAGATCCCGTAGAGAACCATCGGGATGGTGTAGATGAGGTTCTGAGTGTGGTACTTCTCCACCGTCTCCGGCGCCACGCAGTAGAGTGCGTAGGCCACCACCGACGAAGCGGTCACCACGTTGATCATCTGGTCGAGGAAGGCCGGGCTGTAGTGGTCGAGCACCTTGCGCTGCTCCGCCGCCGCTCCGGCCAGCAGGGTGATCTCGTGCCGACGCTTGGAGAAGGCGAGGAACAGGGCGAGGAAGATGGTGCACAGGAACAGCCAGCTCGACACCGGCACGTGCACCGGCGGCGCCACCGCTCCGGCCAGCACGCGCAGCACGAAGCCCAGGCTGATCGACATCACGTCGAGGATGACCATGTGCTTCACCCAGATGGTGTAGAGCAGGTTTTGCACCAGATAGACGGCCAGGATCACCAGGAAGGCCGTGCCGAGCTGGATAGCGATGGCGAAGGCGGCGAGGCCGAGCACCGCGGTGGCGGCGACCGCGGCCGGCACGCTCAAGGTGCCCGCGGCGATCGGACGCAGGCGCTTCAGCGGATGGCGCCGGTCTTCCTCGCGGTCGCGCAGGTCGTTGAACAGGTAGACGGCACTCGACGCAAAGCAGAAGGCGACCACGGCCAGCGCGACGTTGAGGACGGCCATCCGGTCGGAGAGCAGGCGGCCGAACACCAGCGCCGCGAGGACGAACAGGTTCTTGGCCCACTGGACGGGGCGCATGGAGCGGACGAGGGGTCGGATCACGCGCGGTATTGTATGGGCAACCGGAGAGGAACGAGGAATGACCACCCCAGACGAGCAGGAGCAACCCATCGCGGAGGACCGGCCGGACATCCCGCACCGCCTTTTCGCCCTCTATTACGCGGCGCCGGTCCTCGTGCTCCTCGTCTGGATGGTCCTGCCGCTTGCCCGCGGCACCGAGACCCTCTACCTGCGCGACGTGCTCAACACCCACTTTCCGATGAAGCAGGCGCAGGCCGAGGCGATGCGCGCGGGCTACTTTCCGCTCCTCGACCCCTACCGCGCCGGCGGCCAGCCGCTGGCCGGCAACCTCAACGCCGTGCCGCTCTACCCCACCAACCTTCTCTATCTGGTGGGCTCCGGCCTCTGGGCGCTCAACGCCCACTTCTGGATCCATCTGCTGCTCGCGCCGCTGGCCTTCTACTGGATGGCGCGGAGCTGGGGGCTCCCCCGCGCGCCGGCCTGGGCGGCGGCCGTCTGCTACACGCTGAGCGGCTTCTTCCTCTCCCACATGTCGTTCTACAACCTCATCGCCGCCGCGGCCGTGGCGCCGGCGCTGGTGGCCGCCTGCCTCGACTTCGCCCACGGCCGGCGGCGCGCCTGGATGCCGGTCGCCATCTCCCTCCTCTGGACGCTCCTCCTCCTCGGCGGCGATCCGCTGATGGCGGCGCTCGCGGGCCTCCTCGCCGGCACGGCGCTGCTGCTCACGTGGACGATTGAATGGCGGGGGAGCGGCCGGCGGCCGGGGTGGTCCGCGCTCTGCCTCGTCGCCGTCGCGTTCGTCACCGGCACTCTCCTCGCGCTGCCGCAGATCGTCGAGTTCCTGCGCATCCTGCCGCTCTCCTTCCGCGGCCACTGGGGCTATACCCAGGAAGTGGCGACCGTCGCCAGCTTCGATCCGCGGCAGATCGTCGAGTGGATCATCCCGTTCGCCTTCGGCCGGCCGGACCTGATGGGACCCGCGGCGTTCTGGGGCAGCCGCTTCTACACCGACACGCCACCTTATTATCTGTCGCTCTACCCCGGCCTGCTCACCTTCGCGCTGATCGCCGCCGCCGGCCGACCGCGCGGGACGGCGATGCCCTGGGCGGCGCGCTGGGCGTGGGGGAGCGTCGCGTTCGGCCTCTTCGTCTCACTGGGCCGTTTCAATCCGCTGGTCGCCTGGGTGTTCGGCAAGCAGGGCTCGCTGCGCTATCCAGTCAAGTTCTGGCTGCCGCTGGCGGTCGGCGGAGCGCTCCTCTGCGGAATGGGATTCGAGCGCCTGCTCCGCCCGGGAGACGTCCGGGCACGGCGCCGCTTCTTTGCGGTTCTCGCGGCTCTCGCCCTGGTGCTCCTCGCGGTCTGGATCTATCTCTCCTTCGCCAAGGGGCCGGCGTACGACCTGCTGCGGCGGCTCATCCCGGCCGATTTCAAGGAGCTGTTCGTGAGCAACGAAAGGGTGCGTCTGGCCGGGCTCTGCATCCTCTCGTTCCTCCTCGTCGCCGTCCTCGCCGGGCTGGCCCGCCTCACCCGGCGGCGTCCGGTGGGAGCCGGCGCGCTCCTCCTCGCCGTCCACGCGCTGGCGCAGATCCTGATCCTGCGTCCGCTCTATCCCACCGACGCGCTGAAGCCCTACCTGGTGCCGCCGCCGGCGCTGCACTACGTGCCGGCCGACGTGCGGGTGGTGAACCCCGACTTCAACTATCTCTTCGGCTCCTCCACGCTGAAACAGGGGGACTTTCCCGCGCCGCGGGCGGAATGGATGGAGCGCCGCGCCTTCTACGAGCTCTATCCGTTCACCGGTCCGCTGTGGAAACGGCGCTTCGAGCTGAACACCTCCGCCGAGGGTCTCGACTCCTTCCTCACCCGCATGGCGCAGGGGAGCCTCAAGGGGTCGGACAACGAAAAGCGCCTCAGCCTCCTCGCCGCCTGGGGAGTGGGCCGGCTGGTGATGAACCATCCGCTCGAGCCGCAGCCGGAGCGCGCCAAGCTCCTGGTGACGCTGCCGAGCTTCGGCCGTCTGCTCTACATCTATGAAGTGACCGACCGCGCGCCGGAGGTGTTCCTCGCCCACCGCGTCTTCTCGGCCCCGCACCTGAACGCCGCCTACACCGCGATGACCGATCCCGGTTTCGACGCGCGCACCGACGCCGTCCTGCCGGGGAACGCCGGCTCGATGCAACGCGGCGGCGGCACGGCGGTGATCGAGAGAGAGGGGCCGGAACAGGTGGACGTCGCCGTCGACGCCGGTCCAGGCGGCAGCGTGCTGGTCGTCCAGCGCGCCTACACCCTCTACTCCGCGCGTCTCGACGGCCGGCCGGTCCCCGTCCTCACCGCCAACCTCCACCGCCTCGGCGTCGAAGTCCCCGCCGGCCGCCACCACGTGACCCTCTGGGTGGACCGGAGCGGGTTCATCCGGTCGTTCTTCGCGGTGGCGTTCGGGCTGGCGATGCTGCCGATTCTGGGGGCGTGGGGAGGGCGGAAGCGGGCGGTTCAGACGATCTGAGCCACGTAGAGGCCGCGCCCCGTCAGGCCAACCGGGTCGAACGTCGGGGACAGCCCCGCCGCCTGAAAGGTCTGTAGGAGCTCTTCGGGCGTGAAGAGGCCGAGCTCATGGACCTCGGAGGCATGGCGGACGCCTGCCGGGCTCTCGATGCGGTAGTCGAAATAGAGGCGTGACAGCCTCCCTTCGACTTCGGGGCGGCTGGTCCGCTCGACGCGCAGGTCCCCCACGGTGGCATCGTTGCGCGTCGTGCGAGACGTGTCCAGCACGCCCGGCGCGAACCACGGCTCGACCACCACGACGCCCGTGGGATTGAGATGCCGGCGGAAGCACTCCAGCGCCTTTTGGACCCGATCGAGAGTGCGGAGGTAGCCGATGGAGCTGAAGAGGCAGAGGATCACGTCATACCTCTGCTCCAGGGCGAAGTCGCTCATGTCCGCCTCGAAAAAGCGGCCGGCGGGATGTTTCTGGCGGGCAACCCGGAGGAGACCGGGATCCAGATCGAGGCCGTCGACGCTGAGCCCGTGCGCCGCCGCCAGCCGCGCCGCGTGCTCGCCCGTTCCGCAGGCTACGTCGAGGACCGAGCGCGCCTCCGGATTCACCGAGCGCAGGAGGGCGGCGATCCGCTCGACTTCGGCTGCATAGTCTTTGAAGCCCGCGTAAATCGCGTCGTAGAGCTCGGCGGATTCTGTGAACATGGGAATCTCGTCTCAGGGGTCCAAACCCAAGCGTAAGCGAGGAGTCGGGTCCGCTGCAACGGCGGGTGCCGGCTCGCGCGCGACCAAACCGGCGGGTTTCGTCAAAAAACCCACGGCGCCCGCTCCGTCACCCACGACGCCCGCCGAAAGACCCACGGCACCGGCCGAAAAACCCGCGACACCCGCTCCATCACCCGCGGCCCCCCCTACGCAACCGGCGGGTTCGATTACAAACCCGGCGGTTCGATCGCTCCCGCCGCGGGTGCCGTCCCGGGCGGATGGGGTTCCGCCACCAAATCCGGGGCGCCCAACCCGCCCGAGCCGGCGATCGCCGCTGCCGAGCCGGCGGACGGGCCGGGTGGATGTTCGACGGTTGCGGGCGGGCGTTTGGCGGTTGCGGGTGAGCGCTCTGCGGTCACGCGCCGGATGGAGTCTGTACGGGGTTCCACCAGTCAAGCCCCTGGAAGCGCTTGAAGCCCCCATCTCGGCTTACAAGCCGACAACGAGATTCAGCCGCGGTGGCTGCGAGGTAGACGTCATTGACGTCATTGCCCGTCAGAGAGAGGTCGCGGCACCAGCGCAACCACCTGGTGCGCATCTTCTCAGTCCACGGCGTCTCACGGAAGAGCCCGCTCTCCTGAATGACCAGCAGGAAACCGGCAGCCTCCTCGAAAGGCGACGGCTCTTTGAAGATCCGGGGATGAGTGACGATGCGCAGAAAGGCCACTTCAACCAGCGCAGGGAAGGTGACCTGCAGCCCATTGCTCAGGGTCTCTTCCAGCCATCCCTTCAGAATTGCATGGTCCGGATCGTCCGGCCGGAAAGCGCCGATGAGGATGTTGGCATCGAGCAGGTCCATGTCTCAGCGAGCTTGGCCCAGGTCGGCGGCGAGGTCGGCGGCGGCCACGGCCTCCGCGAGAGTCGAAAATGCTGGCGCCAGACCACCCATGGCCGAGGAGACGGGCAGTCGCAGCCGCCTGCGGCGCGGTGCCGGGAGCGGCTTCTCCAGATGCTCCCGGATCGCCTCTTCCACGAGATTCGTCAAGCTGACCCCCGCCACCGCCGCCTGGGCCTTGGCTCGCCGAAAGAGCTCGTCGTCCAATCGGAGGGTCGTCTGCATGACAGAAATCTGTCACGCTTTTCGCCGCCTGTCAAGGCGGTGACCTCCGCGCCCAACCTGCGATAAGCTCCCCGCGATGACCACCGGCAACGTGCCCATCAAGCGCATCCGCAAGGTGCTGATCGCGAACCGCGGAGAGATCGCGGTGCGGGTGATCCGCGCTTGCCGCGAGCTCGGCATTCGCACGGTGGCGATCTATTCGGAGCCGGATCGGCTCGGGTTGCCGGTGCTGCTCGCCGACGAGGCGTATCCGATCGGGCCGGCGCCGTCGCGCGAGAGCTATCTGCGCGCCGAGGCGATCGTCGAGCTGGCGGTGAAGGTGGGCGCCGATGCGATCCATCCCGGCTATGGCTTCCTCTCCGAGCGGGCCGGGTTCGCCCGCCTGTGCCGCGAGGCGGGGGTGACGTTCATCGGGCCGTCGCCGGAGTCGATCGATGCCATGGGCTCCAAGGTGGAGTGCCGGCGGTTGATGATCAAGGCCGGCGTGCCGGTGGTGCCCGGCGGCCAGGATCCGCTGCCCGATCTCGAATCCGCCACCGCGTTCGCGGAGCAGATCGGCTACCCGGTGATGATCAAGGCGTCGGCCGGCGGCGGCGGCAAGGGGATGCGCCATGTCGAGCGGGCGGAAGACCTCGCGAGCGCCTACCGCGCCGCCCGCTCGGAAGCGGCGGCGAGCTTCGGCGACGATTCGGTCTACATCGAGAAGTACATCGTCGATCCGCGGCACGTCGAGATCCAGGTGATGGGCGACCTGCACGGCCGCGTCGTCTCGCTCGGCGAGCGCGAGTGCTCGCTCCAGCGCCGCCATCAGAAAGTCGTCGAGGAGGCGCCGTCGCCGGTGGTGACGCCGGAGCTGCGGCGGCGGATGGGTGAGGCGGCGGTCAAGGCCGCCTCGGCGGTCGGCTATAGCAACGCCGGCACCTGCGAGTTCCTGCTCGCCAAGGACGGCAACTTCTATTTCCTGGAGATGAACACGCGTCTCCAGGTGGAGCATCCGGTCACCGAGCTGGTCACGGGTATCGATCTGGTGCACACCCAGATCCGCGTCGCGGAAGGCGAGCTACTGGGGGCTGGATTTGACGACATCCAGCCGCACGGCCATGCCATCGAAGTCCGCCTGTACGCCGAGGACCCCTACAACCGCTTCACGCCGTCGCCGGGCCGCATCGTGCGCCTCCGCCTGCCCGAGGGGCCGGGCATCCGCAACGACTGCGGCGTCTATGAAGGCTCCGAGGTCTCCATCCATTACGATCCCATGCTCGCCAAGCTGATCGTCTGGGCGGCGGACCGCGAGCACGCGCTGCGCCGGCTCGAACGCGCCCTCGGCGAGTTGCGGGTGGAGGGGATCCGCACCAACGTGCCGCTCTTCCGTGCCCTGCTCGCCGACGCGGACTTCCGCTCTGGAAACATGGACATCGGCATGCTCGACCGCAAGATGGCCGCCGGGGAGCTGAGGCCGGTGGAGGATACGGACAGCCTAGCCGATCTGCCAATCATCGCCGCCGCGCTCGCCCATCACGAGGAGGCCAACCGCACGATCGGTGGACCCGCTGCCAGCGCCGGCCGCCGCTCCGTCTGGGCCGCGGCTGGGCGCCGCGAAGCGCTGCGGGGTGGCTCGTGGAATTGATCGCCCACCAGGGTGAGCGCACGGAGAAGGTGCGGGTACGCCGCCAAGGCGCCGGCTACGAGGTCGTCGTCGGCGATCGCGTCTATCAGGTGGATGCCGTCAATGGAGAGACCGGCGGAGTCCGCAGCCTGCTCAGCCTCCTCATCGATGGCGCGCAGCACGAGGTGTCGGTGCGCCGCGACGGTCTCGATGGTGGAGACTGGAACGTCTCCGGCCGTCATGGCGTCGCGGCGGTCTCCATCACCGATCCGCTCACCCACCTCGCTCACCAGACCCACGGCGGCAAGGGCGGCAAGCGCCACAAGAAGGTCACCGCCTACATGCCGGGCCGCGTCGTCGCGGTGCTGGTCCAGGAAGGCGGAACGGTCGCCGCCGGCCAGGGCGTCATCGTCCTCGAAGCGATGAAGATGGAGAACGAGATCCGCGCCGAGCACGACGGCACGATCGCCAGGATCTTCGTCCAGCCGGGCCAGGCGGTGGACATGGGCAACCCCCTGTTCGAGCTGGACTAGACAGGTCGCCGGGGATGCCGGATCTCACCGCGCCGCGCCAGGTCCACCTCGCCGCCGCTCTCCTGCTCGCCGTCTTCGCCCTCCTCTGCGCCCACGGCCTGCGTTGGGACACGCCGACGGTCGACGAATTCGCCCATCTGCCGGCCGGCTACCACTACCTCAAGACCGGCCACTTCGATCTCTTCCCGCTCAATCCGCCGCTGATCAAGGTCCTCTCGGCGCTGCCGCTCCTGGCGCTCCAGCCGGACCTCGATACGGCGGCGACGGTGCAGAACACCGGCTGGTATCCGTGGGTCTATGGCACCGACTTCATGGAACGCAACCGGGCCTCGTACGACCGCATCTTCTTCTTCGGCCGCCTGCCGGTAGTCGCGCTCGGGATGCTCCTCTGTCTCGTCGTCTTTCTCTGGGCGCGCGAGCTCTATGGAGACGAAGCCGGTCTCGTCGCGCTCCTGCTCGCCGTCTTCTGCCCGTCGCTGATCGCCCATGCGCACCTGGCGACGGTCGACATCGGTTTTGCCGCCTTCGCGGTGCTCGCGCTCTATCTCTTCCACCGCTTCGTGCACCATCCATCCGCCGGGCGGCTGATCGCCTGCGGTTTCGCTCTGGGTCTCGCCGAGCTCTCCAAGCACACGGCGCTCTTCCTCTATCCACTCTTCCTGCTGCTCGCCATCACCGCGTTGCTGCAGCACGAGACACGGAAGATCGCGGGGAGCCTGGCTGCCGTCGCCGCCATCTTCCTGCTCAGCCTGCTGGTGCTCGACGCCGGCTATCTGTTCCAGGGAGTAGGGAAAACCGCCGGCACGTCCCACTTCGACAGCCGGGCGATGCGGTCCGTGGTGTCCATCCTGCCTGCCGGGACACCGCTGCCGCTGCCGTCCGCCTATCTCGAGGGGCTCGACTCGCTGCAGCTCATCAATGAGAAGGGCGAATTTCCGGAATACCTCTTCGGCCGCTGGTCGCGCGAGGGCTCGAAGGCGTACTACCTGGTGACGTTGCTCTTCAAGACGCCGCTGCCGCTGCTCCTCGCCTTCCTGCTCGCTCCCTTCGCCCGCGGCGGCCGCCTGCGCGAGGTCCATGGCGAGACCTTCCTCTGGCTTCCCGCGCTCGCGCTCTTCCTCTACTTCTCGCTCTTCACGCGTGTACACTACGGCATCCGCTACATCCTCCCCGTGCTGCCGCTCGCCATCATCTGGAGCGCCCGGCTGGTCCCCTGGATCCGGCAGAATCGCCGGCCCGTGCAGATCGCCGCGCTCGTCCTCCTGCTGGTCTACCCGGTCTCGGTGCTCGCCGTGACGCCGGACACGATCTCCTACTTCAACGTCCTGGCCGGCAGGCAGCCCGACCGCATCCTTCTCGACTCCAACCTCGACTGGGGACAGGGATTGAAACGGGTACGCGCCCAGATGGACCGCGAAGGCATCAAGACGATCGGGCTCGCCTACTTCGGCCACGTCGATCCGGCGATCTACGGCATCGACTGGCACTTTCCGCATCCCGCCGCGCCGGGCACCGTGGCGATCAGCGCCAACTTCCTCCACGGCTATCCCTACGTCACCTACGCCCAGGGCCGGATGATGCCGATCCCGCCGGGCACCTTCGCCTGGATCGCGGAGCAGCCCCGCGCCGAAGACCTCGGCGGCGGCATCCTGATCTACCGCATCGGCGACTGGCCCACGGCGGCGCGCTAGAATCCGTTCCTTATGTTCCGACCATTCCGAATCGTTCTGCTCCTCGCGCTCCTGCTGCCTTTTCGCGTGCTGGCCGAAGAGCCCGTGAAGCCATCCATCCCCGACGTCTCTCTGCTGGACCAGGACGGCAAGCCGGTGCATTTCTACAGCGACCTCGTGCACGGCAAGGTGGTGATGATGAGCTTCATCTTCACCTCCTGCACCACCGTCTGCCCGCCGCTCGGCGCCACCTTCGCCAAGGTGCAAAAGCTCCTCGGAGACCGGGATGTTCGCTTGATCTCGGTCAGCGTCGATCCGGCGAACGACACGCCGGAGCGGCTCAAGGCCTGGGCGCAGAAATTCGGCGGCGGTCCGGGCTGGACCCTGGTCACCGGCGACAAGGACAACGTCACGAAGCTGCTCAAGGGATTGGGCGTCTACACCGCGAACGCCGCCGAGCACAGCCCGCTCGTGCTGATCGGCAACGACGCGCAAAACCGCTGGACCCGCGCCTACGGTCTCGCGCCGCCCGCCAAGCTGGTGGAGCTGATCGACGGCATGGCGGAAACGCCCAAAACCGCCGAGTCGCCGGCGCAGCACTACTTCGGAGACATTCCGCTCGTCGACCAGGACGGGCACACGCTGCGCCTCTACAGCGACCTGCTCAAAGGGCGCACCGTGGTCATCGACGCCATGTTCACGAGCTGCGCCGGAGCCTGTCCGCTGATGAGCGACAACCTCGCCAAGATCCAGGACTGGCTCGGCGACCGCCTCGGCAAGGACGTCTATCTCCTCTCCTTCTCCGTCGATCCCGGCATCGACACCCCCGCCAAGCTCAAGGAGTACGCCGCGCGCCTCAAAGCCCGGCCGGGCTGGTATTTCCTCACCGGCACCAAGGAGAACGTCGACGCCGCCCTCACCAAGCTCGGCCAGCACGCCGAGACCCGCGAAGCGCACTCGAACCTCTTCCTGATCGGCAACGACAAGACCGGCCTGTGGAAAAAAGCCTTCGGATTGGCCAAGCCGGCGGATCTGATCCCGATCGTGGAGAGCGTGCTGCACGATGCCCTCTCCCCCTAACCCCCCGTCACTCCCTTCGACGACGGCGGGATCTTCGCCAACCGTTCCGCGGCTTCGGCGCGGGTGCGGGCGAGGAGGTCGGGATCGTTGCACAGGCTTGCGGCCAGGGCGCTTGCACCAGGAAATGTCGAGGATGCGCTGGCCGAAGGCGGAGGTGGCGGTGACGATGAGGTCGCAGTCGGCCGCCAGGTCTCCCGCCACCAGGGAGGTGATCACGCGGCAGCCGGGCGTTTCGGCGAGGATCGTGCGCTCCAGGGCGTCCAGCCGCTCCGGCTCGATCGAGACCAGCACCACGTCGTGGCAGGCCTTGGCGAGGAGCCGGGCGCAGACGGAGCCGATGGCGCCGGTCGCGCCGATCACCATGGCGCGACCGTTTTTGAGGCCCTTTGGCCCCGTACGGCCCATCCGGATGAGCGCCTGTTTGGCCGACTCCAGCGTCGCCGCCACGGTCAGGCTGTTGCCGCTGGTCACCGCGATGTCCGCCTCGTTCGCGACGGTGACGCCGGCATCGCCCACAACTTTCGTGAAGGCGCCGAGACCGAGGATGCGCGCCCCCTTCCGCTCCGCCATCCGCGCCACCTGATGGAGCTTGTCGTAGGCGAAACGAGGCTCGCGGCGCAACAGCTCGCGCGGCGTCGCCGAGAGAGCGAACAGAAATCCTTCGATGCGCTGTCCCGTCGCCGGCGAGCGGCCGCCGGTCATCGTCGACACCAGGAACGGCCGGCGCCAGGCGGCCAACCGCTCGAGCAGCGCGCCGGGCACGAACCGGGTCCAGGGGGAAGCCTTGCGGATGAAGCCGACGGAGAGCGGATGGATGACGAACGCGAAGCGGTTGACGCTCCCGACCTCGCGATGCAGCACCGGGACCTGCTCACCAGCCTCCTGCTCCATCAGTGTTGGCACGGCCTGCCCTCCGGACCCGCCCAGTATCGCCCCCACCTTTTGCAGCGTCCACTGCCGCAGGGGTGGTGCGAGAGGTCCCGGCGGGTAGGGGGAGAGCTGTCTCGGGAGGTGGCTTTGGAGTAGGATGAAGCCGTATGTCGCGTCACCGGCCGATCGCGCTCCTCCTCCTCATCACCCTGCTCACCGCTCTTCTCCCGGTGGCCGGAGAGGGGTGCCGCCTGTGCGGCAAGATCGGCCGTTGCTGTTGTTTCACGCGGATGGCGGCAAGGCCCGCGGCGGCGCACTGTTCCATGATGAAGGGGGCCTGCTCGCTGGACCGCTCGGCGAGCCAGCCCGCCGGGTTGCGCGCTCCGCAGACTCTGCCGGAGCGCACGGGCGACCTCGCTGGCCTCTTCGCCGCGCTCGTCCGGCCGGAGCCCACCGCGCTTCTCGCCGCGCCGCAAGCTCCTCGCGTCCTGCGGCTCGCCGCGACTCCGCCCACCCCTCCCCCGCGCGTCCTCCGGATCGTCTGACGCTGTGTAGAGCGGTCCGCTGTGCGCGGTCCGTTGTGCCAATGAATCCGGACTTCTGACGATAGGGAGGTTTCTGCCATGAACGCTGGGCTCGGACGTCGCCGTGGGCACGTCCTCGTTTCAATCTTCCTGCTGACTCTGCTGTGTGCCGCCGCGCCTCCCGCGCGGGCGTGCTCCATGTGCCGCTGTGGTGACGCCACCTTCAACGCCCTCGGCACCGACGTCTACGTCGACGGCAAGGTGCGCGTGTCCTTCGACTGGGAGCGTTTCGACAAGGATCAGGGCGCCGCGGACGCCCAGGAGTCGATGCTCGAGAACCGTTTCACCACCGCGCTCTCGTACACCTTCTTCGACCGGCTGACCGCGGTGGCACGGATTCCCTACAGCTCCAGGGATCAGCGGTCGCCCGCCGAAGAGACCGCGGCGCCGATCGCCAATGCGTCGCCGGGCCGTGTGCAGTCCACGACATCCGATCTCTCCGATCCGGAGCTCTACGCCCTGGTCCGCCTGTGGTCTTCGCCGTTCGTTGGCGACATGGGCAAACGGGCCTGGGTGTCGCTCATCGGCGGCGTGAAGACGAATTGGGGACGCAACGACCTGCGTGCGGGCGGCGTCCGCCTCGACGAGCATCTGCAGGCCGGCACCGGCTCGACCGACGTCTTCGCCGGCTTCTCCGGCGTCTACCTGCTGAATCACGTCTCGTCGGTCTTCGGCTCGGTGCAGTACCGGCAGACCGGGACGAACGACTTCGGCTACCGCTACGGCAACATCAAGATGGCGAGCGCCGGCTTTGAGCAGAAGTTCACCGAGAAGCTCGACGGCGTGGTGACCTTCGACTATCGCGACTCGGGCCGCGACCTGGCCGGCGACGAAGGCTTCGATCCGGACACCGGGGGGCGCATCCTCTATCTCAGCCCGCGCGTCAGCTTCGACTTCAACCGCGGCCTCGTCGGCCGTCTCTCCGTGCAGGTGCCGGTGGCCAAGGACCTGAATGGCGCACAGAAGGAGAAGGCGGTGGTGAATCTCGGCCTGACGTACCTGTTCTAGACCGCCCGGTCTGTTGTAGAGTCCAGCCCTCGTTTCAAGTCATCGAGTCGGGGGCCATGATGGATGTCAGCGTGCAGGACCTCGGAGGGACGGAGTCTGCCGCGGAGCGGCGTGTGATGCTCTTCGCGGCGCTGTGTGCCGCGGCATTGACCGGAGCGCTCTTTCTCGCCGAGCGCCGCGTCGATTTCTTCCTCGGCGAAGAGGGCTTCCTGTGGTATGGCGCGGTGCAGACCGCCCACGGCGGGGTGCCGCTGCGCGATTTCTACTCCTATGACCCCGGCCGCTATCTGTGGGCCGCGGCGTGGGCGCAGATCTTTGGCGACGGCATCCTCGCGCTGCGGCTCTCGACCGCTCTCTTCCAGGCGATCGGACTGTTCTGCGGGCTGCTCGCGGCGGGCCGGGCGATCGCCGGCCGTTGGCGGCTCGCCTCAACCGGCGCCGTTCTGCTGCTCTGGATGGTGCCGCGCAACAAGCTGTTCGAGCCGTCGCTCCTGATGATGGCCATCCTGACCGGCGTGCTATTGATCGAGAAGCCCACCTTGCGCCGTCACGGCGCGGCCGGCGCTCTGGCGGGGCTCGCGGCCTTTTTCGGCAAGAACCACGGCCTCTATCTGGGGCTCGCCTTCTTCGTCCTGAGCCTCTTTCTCTTCGGCACTTCGGAGGAGCGGAGCCCACGCGAGCTCGGCCGCCGCCTGGCTGCCCTGGCGGGAGGCGTCGCTCTCGGCCTCACCCCTCTGTGGATCATGTTCCTGGCCGTCCCCGGCTTTTTCACCGCCTACGCCGACTCGATCCGCTTTTTCCTCCTCCAGGGGAGGACCAACTTTCCGCTGCCGATCCCCTGGCCCTGGCGCGCGGTCGCCGTCGGGACGGATCTCGCGGATCACGCTTTCTTCGTCAGCCTCGGCCTGGGGTTCCTGCTCATGCCGTTGCTCTTCGGCGGAGCGATCGTGGCCGCCGTGGTCCGGCGCCGCGACCCGCACCGCTGGGCGCTCCTGATCTCCAGCAGCTTCATCGGTCTCTTCTATATGCACCACGCGTTCTCGCGAGCCGACTATCACCACCTGCTGCCGTCGAGCCCGCCGCTCCTGCTCGGCCTCGCCGGCCTGGTCGCCGTCCTGCCGGCGGGGCGTACCCGGCGGGCGGCGGTCGCCGGGCTCGTGCCGCTCCTCGCTCTCCTCACGTTCTTTCTCGGCATCCGCGACCGGCCACTCTATGAAGCGCTCATCCGGCGCGGCACGCCGGATGCCTTCGTGCCGTTCGACGCGGCCGGCGACCGCCTGTGGCTGAGCCCTGATCTGGCCGGGCTGCTCACCTCCATTGAAAAGGCCGTCGCGGAGCAGGTGCCCGCGGGCGAGCCGATCCTCATCGCGCCCGACCGGCCGGGTCTCTACGTCCTGCTCGGCCGCAAGGCACCGGTGTGGGACATCTACACCCTCTGGCCGGACCGCGGCGGGCTCGACGAGCGGATGCTGCGGGAGATGGAAGAGAAGAACGTGCAGTGGGCGCTGGTCCGCGACGCGACCCTGGACAATCAGCGGGCCTTGCGCTTCTCCCAGACCCGTCCGCAGCTCTGGGACTACCTGATGGGGGATTTCGAGCGCGTCCCCACCTCCGGGCTGCCGCATCGTTTGTCTCTCCTGCACAAGCTGCCGGATGGTAGAGATCAGGAGAGCAGAGATCAGGACGCTGGAGATCAGATGGCCCGAGCAGGTAAGCTGGGACGCCGGCACTTGCGAGGAGGCCGCCCATGATCGAGACTCCGACCGCTCCCACCGTTCCCACCACCATGGCTCCGGCCCAGCTCCCGCCCGCGGCCGCGGAACGCCGCCGCAAGATGCTCAATCCGTTCCTGCTGCGGTTTTTCCTCCTGGCCAAGCTGCCGCTGGCGCTGTTCGCCGGCATGCGCCTGCGCGAGCTCGACGCCGAGCACGCCGTCGCCACCATCCCTTATGGCTGGCGCTCGACGAACCCCTTCCGCTCGACCTATTTCGCGGCCCTCGCCATGGCCGCCGAGTTTTCCACCGGCGCGCTGGCCGCGCTGGCCGCGGACTCCTCGCCGCGCCCGATGGCGATGCTGATCGTCAACATGACCGCGAGCTTCGAGAAGAAGGCGACGTCGCTCACCACCTTCACCTGTGCGGATGGCGCGAAGCTCGCCGCCGCCGTGGCGCAGGCGGTGGCGACCGGCGAGGCCGCCACCGCGGAAGCGGAGACGGTGGGGCGCATGGCGGACGGCACGATCGTCGCCCGCTTCACGTTCACCTGGTCGTTCAAGGCGCGGCGCCAGTGACTAAAGTCGCGCTCGCGCAGCTCTCGGCCGGCCCGGACCGCGCCGCCAATCTCGACCGCGCCCTCGACGTGATGGGCGAGGCGAAGCGGCAGGGCGCCGAGCTGATCGCCTTCCCCGAGGTGATCCTCGACCGCTTCTTCCCGCAGAATCCGGACGACCGCGAGGCGTTCCAGCTCGCCGAGCCGGTCCCCGGTCCGACCACCGACCGCATCGCGGCGCGCGCCCGCGAGCTCAGCCTGGTCACCGTCTTCAACCTCTATGAGCTGAGCCCCGAGGGCCACCGCTTCGACAGCTCGCCGGTGTTCGACGCCGACGGCCGGCTGCTGGGGATCACCCGCATGATCCACATCACGGACTACGAAGGGTTCCACGAGCAGACCTACTACCACCCGGGCGACCGCGGCGTGCCGGTCTACGACACACGGGCCGGCAAAGTCGGAGTGGCGATCTGCTACGACCGCCACTACCCCGAGGTGATGCGCGCGCTCGGCGTGGCCGGCGCCGAGTTGGTGGTGATCCCGCAGGCGGGCACGGTCGGCGAGTGGCCGGAGGGGCTCTACGAGGCCGAGGTGCGTACCGCCGCCTTCCAGAACGGCTACTTCACCGCCCTCGCCAACCGGGTCGGCGTCGAGGGGAAGCTCCATTTCTCGGGAGAGTCTTTCGCCGTCGATCCCGAAGGCCGCGTCCTCGCACGCGGCAAGAGCGGCGCGGAGGATCTCGTCCTCACCGATCTCGATCTCGCCGCCTGCCGGACCTCGACCGCCCGCCGTCTGTTCTGGAAAGACCGCCGGCCGGAGTTGTATCGCGACTGGCTGGGCTGAGTTGACGCTTGCTGAAGCTGCCGCTCAGGAACCCGTCACGTCCGGTGGCTCGTCGCCGCTCGCGGGCGGCTCGGGCTTCCCCGCTGCCACGAGCTTGGCGTTCTCGATGATTTTGCTCGCCCGCATCTGAGGCACTTGCAGGATCTGGGCAAGACGCGCCGGCTCCATGGCGACCACCTCGGCAAGCTGCGTGACACCGGCTTGCTGCAGCCGGGAGAGCGCCACGGGACCGATTCCCCGCACGGACGACAGGGCCGCGGCCGGCGGGCTCGCGGGCGCCGCAGCCGCTGCGGCGGCCCGAGGCGCGGCAGGCGCCGGGGATGGAGCAGCAGCCACTGGAGCAGGGGCGGAAACGGTCGCCTGGATCTCGACGGTCTGGCCGTCTCGCTGGACTCTCACGGTGTAGGTGCCCGGGGGAAGGTTGCGGAATTGGAACTTCCCGTCGGCACCCGTCGGCGTCGTGCCCTGGGGCGTGGTGCCCAGGAGGAGCTGGACGGGGATGCCTGGCAGAGCGGCCCCGGTGGCATCTCTCAGCAAGCCTGCCACGGTCTGTCCCTGTGGCGTGGCCAGGAGCTGATCCGGACCAGGATGGGGCGTCGGCGGAGAGGGTGCCGGGGGCGGAGGTTGCGGTGCCGGAGACGGAGCAGGAGCCGGAGAAGGCGTCGGTGCCGGTGGAGCCGGAGCCGGCGTTGGTGTCGGCGGAGCCGGCGGAGCCTCTGCCGGCGGAGCCGGGGACGGAGCCGCCGGGCTTGGTGGTGGTGGTGATTGTACCGGCGGCGTGGGCGCCGGAGTCTCCGCCGGCGGTGCCAGCGTTGCCTCTGGGGTTTGCGTCGCAGGATCGGAGCCGAACGTCCCGATCGGCGCGGGAATTGTCACGTGCACCTCGAGGGGGGTCTGGCCGACTGGCTGCGCTCTCACGGTGTAGGTGCCTGGTGCGAGATTGAGGAATTTGAACGTTCCGTCAGCTCCCGTCACCGTCGTGCCCTTGGGCGTAGGGCCCAGGAGGAGCCGGACCGTGATACCCGGCAGAGCGGCCCCCGTGAAGTCTCTCAGGAGGCCAGTCACCGTTGTTCCCTGCGCCGTGGCCTGGAGCCGATCCGGACCGATCCAGAACCACATCTGGAACCGGCCGGGGCTCGCACGGTTGGTGCTGAGGACCGTGGGCCGCGGATGAAAAGGAAAATCGCCAGGATTGACGGAAATAATCGTTGTGGCGGCGGCGGACTCGGCGGCAGTCGGCGCAGCGGCGGCTGTGCGTTCGGTCGCCACGGTTGTCTCCAATGAGGTTGTCTCCAATGAGGTTGTCTCCGCCGGGGTTGTATCCAATTGGATCGGCTCGAAATCCGGCAGCGCCGCCGGCGTGCGAATATCGACCCGATTCTCAGTCCCCGGCGTCCCCAGTGGCTCGCCCTCCAGATAAGCCGTGGGCGCGCCGCTCGCCGGCGTCCAGACGAAATTGCCTTCCAGGGTCAAGCGCACCCGCAGAGGTTTAGGGACCTGGTCCTGGACCAGGTCCGGGACCGCATCGATCGTTCCGATCTCCTTGTTGAGCGCGGGCGCCGTCTGTGCTGCGGCCCCATAAAAGGTGTGACTCTGTGGCAAGAAATATCTTTGGATCCATGTGCTGGCAGTACCGCTCAGTCGCCAGGAAATGGTTTTCCCGGCCGCGGAGACGACGGCCTGCGGGTACAGAGGCTGGAAAGCAAAGGACTCCCACGGGTAGTCCAAGGCGACCAGCAGGACCGGCTTGGGCGCGACCGAGGCATCGGATTCGAACCCCGGAGGACCGCTGAACGGCTCCTGCGCAAGCTCGGCAGTGCAATCGATGTCGAGGCCGGCCGCAAAGTCGTGCACGTCGACCACGTTATCGTTCAAAATCGTGTTGCCCCCCACCCTGACCTCCTTGACGAAGAAGGGCGGCGGCGGCGGCGCGATCTGCCGGGCGGAGAAACAGGCCGGCGCACCGAGAGGCTTTCCGTCCGGACCGAGCAACGTCGCCGTCACCCATTGGACGTCGGCCACGAGCGTCGGCCCCACCTTCCAACGGCAGACCGCAAGGCCGGTCAGGCCGGTGGAACCGGTGGCAACGGTCACGCTCTCCTTGGACCAGGCCGTGGTGCCGACGGCGCTCAAAGACCCGCCCCCGGAGATCACGGAAAATTGCACGTTCCATCCGTCGATCGCCTGCCGGCCGGCGAAGACCGTGACGGTGATCTGCCGCGGCAACTCTTGACCGGGGAGGGCCTCCTGGCCGCTGCCGCAGAGGGCCTGCAGACGGGGCACGATCTGCCGCGCCTCGAAGCACAAAACCGGGCCGAATTGATTCCCGCCATCGTCGAGGAGCACAGCCTCGACGTGCTGGTCGCCATACGACGCTCCGAGAGTCCAGAAGCATTGCACGGTCCCATCGAGGCCGGTGGCCAGATCGAGGCCAAACTTGGACGCCCCTGAATCGCTGCTGAGGAGTCCCCCGCCGCTCGTCACGGTCATGCGCACTATTTTCCCCGGCATCGGCAGGCCGCCGTTGAGCACCGCAAGACGGAGAGGCTCCTTCAGCGTCTTGTTGGGCAGGGCCTCCTGGCAATCGCCGCACAGCTTCTCCAGATGGAGCAGGTCGGTGAGCGGCGGGAAGAGGTCCCGGCAGTCTTCGCGCAGGCTCCAGGCGTTCCCGGCCCGCACCACGACCGCCAGCTTGCAGTAGTGGTGCTCGATGCCGTGCGGCGGCAGGGCCAGCGGGTTTCCCTGGGCATCCGCGGGCCACTCGATGCCCGGTGCAAAGGCGCCGATGAAGGTGCGAGCCGGGATCAGCCAGTAGTCGCCGGTCTTGTAGGTCCCCGGCCCGAAGGAGACCTGCACTCCGTTCTCCAGCGAGATCCAGCCGGAGCCGGAGCCTGCCTGCACGGACTGCGCATCGCCTCCATCCCAGCGCCGCATCTTGATCCGCGGCGGCGGCGGCGGCGGGGACTGGCTCTGATGGACGGCCTGGAACGCCGCGATCCACGTGAGAATCTTCCCGGTCTTCGGCGTGAACGTGAGGAGATCGTCGACGATGGAGTCGATCTTCACCAGCTCGCCCACCTCGCGGCCGTCCGCGTCGGCACCGTCCTCGATCAGCTCCACCCAGTCGTTCTGATGGAACGCGATCACCGAGTCGCGCCCGGGGTCAGCCACCCGTATCTGCCCGGTGGTGAGCACGTCCACCCAGCGCGTGACGATCGAGCCGTTGTCACGCGACCATTTGAACGTCGGGGTGACCGTTGGGTGCGCGGGATCGCTCCCCACGTGGATCTCCACGCGATAGAGCTGGTTTTCGAGCCCGACGAAGCCGGCGCCCGCCGGAACGAGGCAAGGGTCGGAGGATGCCGCCTCGGGAACCGCCTGAGCACGCATCCGGCCGCTGGGAGGAGCCGTCAGGCCGCTCCACAGGTCGGGCCTGCTTTGACAGTTGAGGAGCCGGTCCTGGAAATCTCTATCCGTCACGCCACCCAGAGGTAGCAGGCGCACCTGGCAGACGGTCTTGACCCGCGTGCCCGTGTCCGGGCCGCCGAGGGCGGTCTCGCGGATCTCCGGGTCGTCGAGCCAGGTGAGGTGGCGCGACCAGACGTCCAGGTAGGCGAGGTAGGCGCCGTCCTGGTCAGGATTTGACGCCCCCGGGAAATCGGGCTGCCGGAGATAATCCGTGTCCCGGCGGAGCCACGCCGCACCGGGGAATGAAGGTTTTTCTCCGCTGAAAGAGACTTGGAATCCAACGCCCGAGATGGGCGCTATTGCCAGCACACGGTATGGGCCGGCCTCTTTCTTCTCGCCTGTGCCCTCGAGGTAAAGGAGCTTCACCAGATCGCCCGAGACGATGCCGAGATCGTGAAAGTCGGTGTCCGACAAGTTCACGGCGAACTGATCAAGCACAATAATATCTATAGGAAAAGATGAAATAAACAACTGTCTCTCCACCAGCGCGGCGGACTGTTGCGCCGGCGCAACCGACGGGACGTCCCATCCGAACCCGCCGGCGGGCGGCGAGGGGAAAGGATTCGAAATGATGATCGGCAGGATCGGCACCGTGGCACCGGGGAGCTCACACAGAATGCCGTCGACCCACAGGCGTCCCGGGGAGATTGCCAGGTGGCTGCGGTCCAGGGTGGCCTCGATCTGGAAGCCGCCGCCGTCCATGGGAGCGCCGCTCGGGCCGACCACGTCGCGCATGCCGGTTTCGCGCAGGTGGGCTTCGATGTCTCCCTGCTCGTTCCAGTCGGCGTCGAGCTGC
>DATARD010000331.1:0-10517 GCA_036264355.1 Thermoanaerobaculia bacterium | reverse complement strand
GACACTCCAAACGGAAACCCTCGGCTGCGTCATGCCTTTGAGAAAGTTGAAGGAGAAATCCTTAGATTCTGTGAGAAAGAGAAACTCGTCGCGTGAACTTGACTCGGGAACACGAAAAGTTCCCTCTCAAGGACTCTAGAGTGGCTTCTCTCATAGCAAAGGCTCCCTTCTTGACACTGCGAACGCCGACACGGCCCCGCATTAAGCAGCATAAACTTCGCCGCGAGTTTGTCAATAGTGACACCATGCTTGGCGGAAACGCCAGCGCGCGGCCATGGGAAAGGCTATCCCTGGGACCGACTTCCCGTTAGGCTAAGGGTGGCACGTTTGTTCCAGGCTTCAATGGCTGCCGATTCATCGGGCTGCCATGCGATCACCTCATTCCACTCGCAGTCCATGCAGACCAAGCGAAACGATCCATCCGTGTCCGACTGATGCTCAATCGAATCCTTTCGTCCACACTTTGGGCATGGTGAAATTGGGAGCGTCATAGGTAAAGACTCCTCTCTTCTAGAGACACCTTTCGCTGCTGCCAACGGCCCCATGTAGAACCGTAGCGAACGAGCGGCGCAACATCGGCCTATTCGTAGACACAGTACCGCAGAGAATTTGGAGCGCGCAAGAAGGTGGCGGCGAGCCGTTGCGTGATCGCGAGCATGTCCTGCCGGGTCGGGGTCGAAGGTCGGGAACGGCTCCGCCGGCAGCGGCTCGACGGTGACGTCCTTCTTCACGCCGAGCGGGAAGACCTTGGTCATCTCCTCCTTCACCCAGCGCTCCGACTCCTCCGAGCTCATCCCGAGGTGCGTCGGGCATTCGGCGAGCACCTCGACGAACGCGAAGCCGCGGTTTTCGACTTGGAGCTGCACGGCCTTCTTGATCGCTTTTTTCGCCCGCGTCCGCTGCTTGCCGTCGTAGAGCGCGACGCGTTCCACGTAGACCGGCCCGTCGAGCTGTGCGATCAGCTCGGCCATTTTGAGCGGCAGGCCCCATGTGCCGGTTGCGTCCGGTCGGGGAGGTCGCGGTCTTCTGGCCCATCAAGGTGGTCGGCGCCATCTGGCCGCCGGTCATGCCATAGATCGCATTGTTGACGAAGATCACGGTGATCGGAATGCCGAGCTGCGCTGTGCTGATGATCTCCGCGAGACCGATCGACGCCAGATCGCCGTCGCCCTGGTAGCTGATCACGATCGACTCCGGGTTCGCCGTCTTGTGGCCGATGGCGACCGCCGGAGCGCGGCCGTGCGCGGCCTGCGTGTTGCCGACGTCGAAGTAGTAGTAGAGGAAGACGCTGCAGCCGACCGGCGAGACGGCGACCGTGCGGTCCTGGATGTCCAGCTCGTCGATCGTCTCGGCCAGGAACTTGTGGGCGAGGCCGTGTCCGCATCCCGGGCAGTAGTGGGTCGACTGGCCCTTCAGGCCCTCGCCGTGGGCGTGGCGCTCGAAGCGCTCGTAAAAGACCGAGGTACTCATACGGGAACCTCCATGCATTCGACGATGGCCTGGGTGATCTCCTGCTGCTGCGGCAGGATGCCGCCGTAGTGGCGGACGCTGTCGATGACCGGCAGGTGGAAGACGCCGCAGTGGCTCAACGCGAGCCGCAGCTCGTCTTCGAGCTGCCCCGGGCTCGCCTCCACCACCACGAAGCGGCGGATGTGCCCGAGATGCGGTTGCAGCTTGCGGATCGGGAACGGCCACAGGGTGATCGGCCGGAAGAGGCCGACCTTGCCGCCCTCCTGGCGCAGCGCCTCGACCGCTCCCTTGGCGATCTGCGCCGGTGTGTTGCAGGCGATCACTACGGTGTCCGCGTCGTCCATATAGAACAGATCGGCCCGCTGCTCGTTGTCGGCGATCCGCTCATATTTCCGGTTCAGCCGGGCGTTGTGATTTTCGAGATCGACTTCGGAGAGATAGATCGAGCAGATCAGGTTGCGCCGATGGTCGTGATCGCCCCACACCGTCCACGCCGGCAGTCCCGGCTTGATGAAATACGGCGGCAGCTTCACTTTGCCGGTCATCTGTCCGAGATAGCCGTCGCCCAGGATGACCACCGGGTTGCGATACTTGAACGACAGATCGAACGCCGCCATGGTGAGGTCGAGCATCTCCTGCGGCGTCGCCGGAGCGAGGACGATGGCGTGCGTGTTGCCGTGCCCCAATCCGCGGCAGGCGAGCTTGATGTCCGCCTGCTCGGGAGCGATGTTGCCGAGGCCGGGTCCGCCGCGCATGACGTTGACGAACACGCCTGGAAGCTCCGCGCCGATCATGTAGGAGATCCCTTCGAGCATCAGGCTGAAGCCCGGCGACGAGGTGAAGGTCATGGCGCGCAGGCCGGCGCCGCCGCAACCGTACATCTGGTTGACTGTCGCGACCTCGCTCACCGCCTGGAGGAACACCCCGTCGAGCTGCGGCAGCCCCTTGGCCATCATCTCCGCCCCCTCCGTCGAGGGCGTGATGGGGTAGCCGTAGACATGCCGGCATCCGGCGAGAAGCGCCCCGATCGCCGAGGCATAGTTCCCCTTGACCACCAGAGGCTCGACCGCGGGAAGCGGCTCGATGCAGTCCGCGATGTCGACCGGATGCGGTGCCTTTGTCTGTTTGCGGCCGAACAGCTTGGCCGGGTCCTCGAGCTCGAAGCTCTCCACCTGCGGCTGCAGCCCATACGGCTCCGGGCAGGCGGTGATGCACAGCCCGCAGCCGTTACAGGCCTCGAGATCGAGGACGATGGGAATCAGCCCCGTGGCCGGATTGACCTCGGTGCCGGCGGAAATACAGTGCTTGGGACAAGAATCGATACACCGCCCGCATCCCTTGCAGTACTCCGGGAAGACGAAGGGTTTGGGCCGTTCGCTGTGAGTCTCGATCATAGTTCCTCCCCCTTGAGGATCGATCGTGCTGGGATCATTCTCGGGGAAGGGAGGAGCGGCGACCACGTACCAAGCGGCGGGGGAGGATGCTCCGGCGGGGGGCCGGGGGGACTGCCCGCGGGGTGGGCAAGTTCCCAACGTCATCCACCGTGTCACCCCGCCGCATGAGCCACCACACCGGCGGCTCCCGCGGCGTCCCCCGCCGTTTTTGTGTTGCGGATCCCGAGTTTCCGGGGCTCCGGCGCCGACGCGGATCGGCTTGGCTCACATGAACCGGGAATGTTGGGTCCGCCGGCTGGTCGGAGAAGACAAAGACCGCGAGGAAACCTGCTGGACGGGTTGCGACCTGGAGATCCTGAGAGTGCGGGGTGCCGAGACCGGTTTGGCCGCCTATCTGGACGAGATCCGATCCCGAATCGTCCCCTTGTTTGCTGATCCGCCGCGTTGAGGACGGGGATGTCGTCCGTCGCCGGTTCGCGGGAGGGCTCCATGAGGCGATCGTACTACGAGCCTGAAATGAAATCGGCTCCCGGCACACCCTGTAGCGGAGGTCTACTTCATGAGCCGAGTCGTTCGAGCCGTCGTCATCGTGTCAGCTTTCGTCGCCGCCTTGGTGGCCGTCGCTCTTCCCGCCGACGCCGGCACGGCGGAGCTTCTGGCCGACATTGAGCAGGGGTCCGGCTCGACCGGGTATGGGGTCAGCGCACCGCTCATCCCGGTGGGCAACCGGGTAGTGTTCCAGGCGGCCGAGCCGTCCTCCGGATCCGAGCTCTGGGCCAGCGATGGAACGTATCTCGGTACCCGGCTGCTGCGCGACCTTGCGCCGGGAGAGGACTCGACGGATTTCCGCTGGCTTGGAACGGTCGGGAAGACCGCGGTGCTCCGGCGGCGTCTCGATCGCCCCTACGCGTTCGATCTCTGGCGTAGCGATGGCACGGCGGCGGGGACGTTCTCGATCGCCAGCCCGGGTTTCGAGATCTGCAATTTTCAGGAGGACGCCCCGGAGTCGGTGATTGCAGGAGATCGGCTGTACTTTCTGGCCGACGCTTCCGGAGGATGCAGTCTCTGGAAGACCGATGGCACGGCGGCGGGGACCCGCGAGATCGGGAGCGCCAACGCAGCCAGTGTGGTCGCGGCTGGAAGCCGCGTCTTTTTCTTCACGCCGCTCGGCGCCCTGTGGGTTTCGGACGGCGATCGGACGAGCCTCGTCCGGACGTTCGATGCCTTCACTCCGCGCAACCTGACCGCGGTCGGCTCCCGGGTCGTGTTCCTCGCCAAGGCCGGAGGCGGCGGCGAGAAGCTGTGGAGCAGCGACGGGACAGCGGCCGGAACCCGCGCCGTGACGGAGTTCTTCGAGCCGGCGCCCTTCGGCGAAGGTCCGCTCCTGACGGCGATCGGCAACACCCTGTATTTCACCGCCGACGACGGGACGGGGACCGACCTCTGGCAGACCGACGCTTCCGGAGCCACGGCCCGGCGGGTGACGGATTTCATCGCCAGGAGGCCTTTCGGCAATTCTCCGCTCAATCTCGCGCGGCTCGGCGACCTCCTGCTGCTGACGGCTCAGGAAGAGGGAGACCGCGAGGCGGGATTCTGGTTGAGCGGGGGGACGCCCGGCTCTACCCGGCGTCTCGACGGCTGTCCCGGCGGTTGCCCGGGCGTGGGGTTCGTTCCGTTCGTTCCGTTCGGGAACCGGGTCCTCTTCGCCGGGCGCGACGCGGGAGGAAAAGGCGAGCTGTGGGTGACCGACGGCACGGGAGCCGGCACACAGCGCCTGGGCGATCTGTCCTTCACGCCGTATGCGCTTCTCGGCAAGGTGTTTTTCATCGGCCCGGGCAGCCACTCCGGCTACGCCCTCTGGAAATCCGACGGAACCGCCGCGGGAACGGTCCGCTTGGCCGAGCTGGGTTTGCGTCCCTTCGACGGCGGGCTGCCTTTTCTCTCCGGTTTCTCTCCGGCTGCCGCGGGGGGGAGGATTTTCTTCGCCGCGAGCCTCGAATCGGGACCGAGCCAACTCGTGGTGAGCGATGGCACTCCGACCGGGACACGGGCCGTCTCGAACATCGTTGCACCGCCATCGTCCTACCCGGCCGGATTCGCCCCCTTCGCGGGTGGAGCCCTGTTCAGCGCCCAGGAGAGGGGCAAGGCCGGTCTCTGGCGCACCGACGGCACGGCGGCAGGAACGAAACGGGTCCGGGATGCGGTCGATCCCAGGAGCATCACGCCAGCCTCCAATGGAATCGCCCTCTTCTTGAAATCGGTGGGCGAGCAGACCGAAGTCTGGCGCACCGACGGCACAGAGGCGGGGACGTTCCGCATCGCCCCGGCCGCCGGCACGGCGCTCGACCTGGCGCGATTCGGCTCCGGCGTGGTCTTCGGGGTCCTGGAGGAGGATCAGATCAGTCTCTGGGAGAGCGACGGGACGGTCGCCGGAACCCATAAGCTGTTCGATCTCCCGGCCGATCTGACCTGGGCTGGTCTCTTTCGGGTCTTCGGCCCGCAGCTCTACTTCGTCGCCGATCTGCAGACGGGAAATGAGCAGCTCTGGGTCAGTGACGGCACCCCGGCAGGAACCCAAGCGCTCATCAGCGCAGAAGACCCGGGCGAATTTCCCGACGCTCCGCCCATGGCGCAGGTGGGAGGGACGATCTATTTCTCGAGTCTGTATGGTCTTTGGAAGACCGACGGTACCACCGCGGGCACGGTCCAGATCTTCGACCAGGATGGGCCGACGGATCTCACCGAAGCCCAGGGCGCGCTTTTTTTCATGGCCGGAGTGCCGGAGAGCCCGAACGAGCGTGGGTTGTGGCGTACGGACGGCACGGCGGCGGGCACCGCTTTGGTCAAGTCCGTTGGCGTTCCCCTCGATGACCATGGGGACAACCCGGTCCACATGGTGCGCTTGGGCGGCCTCCTGGTTTTCCTGGGCGGCGACAGCGCGCACGGTGTTGAGCTGTGGCGCAGCGATGGGACCGCGGCCGGGACGGTGCTGGTGCGCGACATCGCGCCGGGAGAGGTGTCCTCGCAGCCGTTTTTTGCCGTGTCGCTCGTCGCGGCCGGCGGCAAAGCCTATTTCAGCGCGACGGACGAGACGAGCGGCTTCGAGCTCTGGGAGAGCGACGGCACGGCCGCCGGCACGCGCCGGGTGCAGGACATCGCGCCGGGAGCCCTCTCGTCGAGCCCGGCCGAGCTGGCCGCGGTGGGGAATCGCCTCTACTTCGCGGCCGACGATGGCGTGCACGGGAGGGAGCCCTGGGCCCTCTCTCTGGGGAGTGAAGGCTGCGTTGCGTCGGCCGTGGCTCTCTGCCTGGGAGGCCGCTTCCGTGTGGAAGCCGACTGGCAGGACTTTCAGGGGCACAGCGGGCGGGGCGGCGCCGTGGCGCTCACCGCGGACACCGGCACGTTCTGGTTCTTCGATGCCGCCAACGCGGAGGTGGTCCTCAAAGTCCTGGACGGCCGGGGAGCCAACGGCCATTTCTGGGTCTTCTACGGCGCCCTGTCGAGCGTCGAGTACACCCTGACGGTGACCGATACCCAGACCGGCGCGGTCCGGCGATACTTCAATCCGCCGGGGACCTTGGCCAGCGTGGCCGATACCGAGGCCTTCGGCCCGCGGGGAGCCACGGTGCCGGGAGTCGTGACCACCGGGCCGGCCGCCTCCGCGGCCCCGGCGACCATCGAGCGGAAGGAGACTCAGGCCGCCCCCGCGGGGAGCTGCGTGCCGAGCGGGGAGCGCCTCTGTCTCAACGGCGGCCGGTTCGCGGTCGAGGCGCAATGGCGGCGCACCGGCGGCTCGGCCGGTACTGGCAAGGCCGTCCCCCTGGCGGGAGGGGATACCGGCTACTTCTGGTTCTTCGACGCGAAGAACGTGGAGGTCGTCCTCAAGGTCCTCGACGGCCGGCCTGCGAACGGCAAATTCTGGGTCTTCTACGGAGCTCTCTCGAACGTCGATTACACGTTGACGGTGACCGACACCCAGACCGGTGCGATGAAGACCTATCACAACCCGAACGGCCGGCTCGCCAGTGTGGCCGATACAGGAGCGTTCTGATGCGGAGAGATTGCTTTCTTCGATCCGTTGGATTCGTGGTCGCTCTGGGGGCTTTCGCGAGCCAGGCCGCACCGGCCCATGCCGGCCAGGCCTCCCTGTTGCTGGACATCGATCAGGGTGGGGTCGGCGGTGCGGTCGCGGAAGTCCACGGCGAGCTCTTCTCTCTCGGCCCGGTAGCGCTCGCCACGATCTTCCTGGAGGACAGCGGCCAGGAGCTCTGGGCCACCGACGGCACAGGGGCGGGAACGCGCCTCGTGCTCGACCTCTGCCCGGGTCCGTGCTCGTCTCATTTCACGCCGGTCGGAACGGTCGGACAGGTGGGAATCTTCTCGGCGTCGACCGACGCCGACGGCGCACGGGAGTGGCATCTGTGGCGGAGCGACGGCACCCGCCCCGGCACCTTCCCCTTGACCGTGAGCCCTGGAGGAGCCTTGCAGTCGTGCGGCGGCGGCGCGGCTCCGGCCGGCTCTGTGCTCCTCTTTTCAGCGCGGCTTGCGGGCGGGACTTGCGGTCTCTGGAAAACGGACGGCACCGTCGCCGGCACGGTGAAGCTGCGGGATGAGGACGGCGGCTCACTGACGGCGGCCGGCGGCCTCGTCTTTTTCACGGTTTTCAATCTCACCGGCCATTGGGAGCTCTGGCGGTCCGACGGCACTCCGGACGGCACGGTTCTCCTCCGTCAGGTGGACCAACCGCAAGACCTCTTCGCCTCAGGCTCCCGGCTCTTCTTCACGGCTCTCGTCTCCACGGCTCTCGATCATGGCCGCGAGCTGTGGACCAGCGACGGCACCGCCGCGGGCACCGTGCCGCTCACCCAATTCGCGGCGGCAGATCCGTTTGTCCACGCGAGCGAGTTTTCGTCGGCCGCCGTGATGCAGGACGCCGGGGGCCTGGCCTGTTTCCTCGTCGACGACAGCGTCGCCGGCCGCGAGCTCTGGTGCAGCGACGGCACGGTCGCGGGCACCCGGCCGGCGACTTCGATGACCGTCGCGAGCCCGTTCGTGGGGCTCGCGAGCTGGCGGGTCGAGCGGATCGGCGGACGGCTGCTGTTTCCGGCCAACGACGGCCTCCACGGCAACCGCTGGTGGACCAGCGACGGGCGGGCGGAATCGATGGCGCCGCTCAGCGGCTGTCCGGGAGGATGTCCGGAGGTCGACGCGGGCTCTCCCCTCGCCCGCGCCGGCGAGAACGTCTTCTTCGCGGCGCCGGGAGAAGGGCCTGTCGATCCGAACCATCCGCGGACAACCGACCTCTGGGTCACCGACGGGACCGGAGCCGGGACACGGCGCCTACGGGATTTCTGCAACGACTGCCGGGTCGACCGGATGTTCCCGATCCTGGGGAAGCTCTTCTTTTCCCTCGGCCAGCGCTTCTCCCTCGACGACGATCTCTGGGCCAGCGATGGGACACCGCAGGGCACCCGGCTCCTGCTGCGCCAAGGAGCCTTCTCCGACAAGACCTTTCCCATCGCGCCGGTCGCCGTGGGGAAGCGGGCCCTGCTCGCGCAGAAGACCGGGCTCTGGATGAGCGACGGGACACCGGAGGGGACCGACGAGGTGGCTTTCCTCGCCGCGAGCAACAGCGGCTCGAGCCCCGCCTTACTCGTTCCCACCCGCGACGGTGTCCGCTTCCTGGCGTCGGACGAGAACCATCGTCTCGTCTGGGCCAGCCGCGGGACCAACGCGACCACGACGCCCCTCTTGAATCCGGGGTTTCAGGTGGCGAGCATGACCGCCTACGGCGATCTGACGCTCTTCGAGTCGCAGTTCCCCGATGCCCTCCTGTGGCGGACCGACGGAACCGTGGCCGGAACGTTCCCGCTCACTCCCGACGGGCTCCTTCTCAGCCGGCCCGTGGTCGTCGGGAGTCAGGCCCTCTTCACCGCGCGTGGGCTGGACGGCTCCAACTCCTCTCTCTGGGCGACCGACGGCACTGTGGCTGGAACCCATGTAGTCTTCGAGCTGCCGCAGCCGGCGGGGATCCTGCCGGTGGAAACTTCGGCAGTGATCACGGCGGGCACGGTCCTGTGGCGGACCGATGGCACCGCCGCGGGGACGCACGAGATCCCTCTCCCTCCCTTTTTCCAATTGGCCGGCAACAATGTCGAGCAACTCGGCTCCGCGCTGTTCTTCCATGGGTATGGCGACAACGGGGACAAGCTGTGGCGCAGTGAAGGCACGCCAGGGACCGCCCAACCGTTCGCGGACGCGATTCTGGGCCCCCCCGAGAGCTTCGCCGTGCGCGCCGGCGCTCTCTACATCCTCGCCTATATCAAGGGATCGGGGACCCAGTCCGCTCTCTTCCGCTCCGATGGCACGGACGCGGGCACGGTCCTTCTGATGACCCTGCCCCGCAGGACGACCTCGGCCCCAGACTTGACGTCCTTCACCGCGGTGGGGAATCTCGTCTACTTCTCCCTGGAGGACAGCCGGGGGCGCGAGCTCTGGCGGACCGACGGCACGCCTGCCGGGACCTTGCTGGTGCGCGACATCGTGCCAGGACCGGAGTCTTCGTGGCCGAGTCAGCTCACCGCGCTCAACGGCCGTCTCTATTTCACCGCGACGATCCCCGGCCTCGGGACCGAGCTGTGGGAGAGCGACGGCACGGAGGCGGGCACCCGCCTCGTGCAGGACATCGCGCCGGGAATCCTCTCCTCCGCGCCCGAGGAGCTGGTCGCCTCCGGCGGCCGGCTGTTCTTTACGGCGGACGACGGGGTGCACGGCCGCGAGCCCTGGATCTACGTGCCCGATGAAGCGGCCTGTGAGCTGACCGAGACGTCGCTCTGCCTCGGTGGACGCTTCCGCGTCGAGGCCGACTGGAGCACCTCGGCAGCCCTGAGCGGTCCCGGCCATGCGGTCGCGCTGACCGCGGACACCGGATATTTCTGGTTCTTCGATCCCTCCAATGTCGAGGTCCTCCTCAAGGTCCTGGACGGCCAGGGAGTCAACGGCCACTATTGGGTGTTCTATGGGGCCCTGTCGAACGTCGAATACTCCCTGACCGTCACCGACACGCTGACCGGAGCCAGCCGGCGCTACGCCAACCCGTCGGGCCGATTGGGGAGTGTCGCCGATACCACCGCGTTCGGCCCGCTGGGAGCCTCGGCGTCCAGAGCCTTCACCGTGGGTCCGGCGGCGTCCACCCTCGGAGAGACGCTGGTGACAACCCGGTCCGTTGCGGAGGCCGGGAGCTGCGCCGCGAGCCCGACGCGGCTCTGTCTGGACGGCGGCCGCTTCGCCGTCGAGGCGCGCTGGAAGGATTTCCAGGGGCACACCGGCATCGGCCAGGCCGTCCCTCTCTCCGGCGACACTGGCACCTTCTGGTTCTTCGACGCGAGCAACGTCGAGGTCGTCCTGAAGGTGCTCGACGGCCGGCCTGCGAACGGCAAGTTCTGGGTCTTTTACGGAGCTCTCTCGAACGTCGAGTACACCCTCACAGTGACCGACATGCAGACCGGGATCGAGAAGACTTACATCAATCCCCTCGGACGGCTGGCGAGCGTGGCGGATACGGGAGCGTTTTGAACCGGCGGCCCGCCGTAACTCTGCGGCGGACCGCCCGAAGGTGTCTCAACTCGCGGGCTGCTGGCCGGGCGCCTGCGG
>DATARD010000308.1:0-13531 GCA_036264355.1 Thermoanaerobaculia bacterium | reverse complement strand
GAGAGAAGCTTATCTTGTCGCCTGGGAACCTTACCAAGCCGCCAAGTCAGCTTACCTGGCGAGCAGGCAACCTTACCAAGCCGCGAGAGAAGCTTATCTTGTCGCCTGGGAACCTTACCAAGCCGCCAAGTCAGCTTAGCTGGCGAGCACGCAACCTTACCAAGCCGAGAGAGAAGCTTATTTTTCCGCCAGGAAGCTTACCAAGTCACCGGTGGAGCTTACCAAGCCGCAAGGGAAGCCACTCCCTGGGCCAGCTCTGTCGACCCGGCCGGCTGGCTCCCAGCGGCTCAGTCCTTCTCTGCGCCTACTCCGGGATCAGCTCCAGACCGGCCGCCGCGACCCGCTTTCTGAATGCCCCGATGACTATCGCGGCTCCCTTCAGGGGTCTCCGGGCCGGCCTCACTCGCCCCGAGCGCCGTGGGCCCCGCCGGCATCAGTGCTTCTCCTCGAGGTGGCGTGCGTCGATCATCTGCCGCTCCCGCTGGATTTCACGCATCAGCTCGCCTTCGGTTGGCAGAACCTTCACATACTTCGCTGCGAAGATCTGGCGAGCCTCGCTCAGCACCGAATAAGGGCGCCTTCCTGCGGCTGGCCAGCAGGCGTTGGTAGTAGAGCACCGAGATCTGGCGCTCCAGTTGGCGGGTCGACCAGTGCTGCTCCGCTGCCTCGTTCAGGTACCATTCACGGGCGACCGGGTCCTCGACCTGCATCAGTAGGCGATAGTGGCTCCAGCTCAATTCATCACGCGCCGCACATCGAATCGGCTCTACCGCCGAAACGAGCCGCACTGCGTCTCGTTTCGGCTGACCAATTCGAGACGCGCTGCGTCTCGAATCTCGAACATTCGATAGAACTGTCGCATCTCCGGGAAGCGCAACCTCCCGGATCAGCTCCAGACCGGCCGCCGCGACCTGCTTCCGGAATGCTGCGACGTCGGTGGCGTAGAAGCGGTCGAGGTCGGCGAGATAGCTCGCCAGTGCGTCCTCGGCGATTTTCAGGAGGGCGAGTTGGGTCGGCGAGGGCGGATCGAAGGAGGTCTGGAGGGAGTCGACGGCGGCCCAGACTTTTTCGATGACGAGACCTTCCCGCGCGGTGCCGATCGGCATCTCGGGAGCCAGCCGGAGACGCGCTTCCAGGGTGTCGAGCGTTTTCCGCAGGGCGGCTGCGGCGCTCAGCAGGGCTGGACGGACGGCTGGATCGGCGTCGGTGCGCGTTTTGTCGACGACCGCAGTGATGTCGGCGCGGGTGCGAATGAGGCGCTGGGCCGCGGTGATGCCCAGGTCTTGCAGGTGGCCGGCACGCTCGACGGCGTCGCGGCGGGCCTGCCATTCGGCTTCGGTGTGCGGCGCTCGCGGGTCGGGCAGGACGCGGACCGTTTGCCGGGCTTCGTGATCGCCGAGCTTGACGGTGACGGTGTAGATGCCGGGCGTCACTTCCGGGCCCGGCGGCTCGGGCGGACGCGGCGGCAGCCAGGCGGGTCGCGGCGAGAGCTTGAAGGCGTTGCGTTCGAGGCCCCAGGGAATACGCGTCAGGCCGGGCGCGACGTCGGCGTGGAACAGGCGGAGCGGACGCCCGGAAGCATCCGCGACGCGGATCTCCGCTTCTCCTTCCGCGGTGGACCAGACGGTGAGCAGTGCGCCGTAGGGCCGGGCTTCGCCGTGGAGGATGCCGGCGCCGTGGGCGGTGTTGCCGGGGCGCACCGCATGCTGGATCGCAGCGGAGACAGGGAAGAGATGGAGCGGTTCGGCGCGGGCGGCGCTCAGGGTGCGGAGCGGCGTCATGTCATCGATCACGTACAGCCCACGACCGTGAGTGGCGATCACCAGGTCGCCGTCGCGCGGATGGATCACCAGAGCGGTGACCGGCGTCGACGGCACGCCCTGGCGCCAGGGCGTCCAATGGTGGCCAGCGTCGAGCGAGACCCAGAGGCCCATTTCGGTACCGAGGAAGAGGAGGGAGGGCTCGACGGGATCTTGCTCGATCGCCAGGGCGTGGCCACGCAGATCGGGCGTGACGAGACTCTGCCAGGTGCGGCCGGCATCGGAAGTTCGCAGGACGTAGGGTTTGAAATCGTTACGCCGGTGGTCGTCGAGTACCACGAAAGCGACGGCTGGATTGTGACGGGAGGCCAGGATCTGGCGCACCCAGGCGTGGGTGGGAACCCCGTGCAGATTACTTTCGACGCTCGTCCAGGTGGCACCGCCGTCGCGGGTCAGGTGCAGGCGGCCATCATCGGTTCCGGCCCAGATCATGCCTTGCGCGATGGGAGACGGCGCGATCGCTGTGATCGATTCGTAGTTTTCGGCTCCCGCGGCGTCGGGGGTCAGCCCACCGCTCTCGGCTTGTTTTTTATATTGCGGATCGTTCGTCGTCAGGTCCGGGCTGATGATCGTCCAGGTGTCGCCACGGTCGGTCGAGCGGTGGATGAATTGGCTGCCGGCGTAGAGAGTGCCCGGAGTGAAAGGATCGAGCGCCAGACCGGGGGTGAAATTAAACCGCAGCGAGACGGTGGACGAAGGAGCCGGCGGCGCAACGTCTTTGATCTCGCCGGTCCGCAGATTCCAGCGTTGGAGCGCTCCGTTCTGCGCCATCGCATAACCGAGGCTGGGATCCGCCGGATCGGGCAGGGTCGCCGAGCCGTCGTCCTGGCCGACGAAGCTCCAGTCGCGATCCTGAATGCCTCCCGCCTGCCAGGAATCGCTCGGCACGCGCCAGGCGCCATTGTCCTGCAGACCACCATACAAATTGAAGGGAATCTGATTGTCCACCGCCACGGCGTAGTACTGGCCGAGCGGAAGATTGTCGAGAAAGGTGGCGGTCCGGCCGCGGTCGTGGCTCACCGCCACTCCGCCGTCCGTGCCGATCCATAAATGTTTCGGCTCGTGCGGATCGATCCAGATTGCATGGAAATCGGGATGGATTCCGCCCAGCGCGGAGCGGAACGTGCGGCCGTTGTCGTCCGAGATGTGCAGCGCGGAGTCGAGGTTGTAGACGCGACCTGGCTGCTGAGGGTCGACCGCCAAGCCGGAGAAGTAGAACGGGCGCATGTAGAGATTCGGCGTCGTGTTGACGGTGCGAAAGCCGACTCCGCCGTCATCTGAGCGCAGAAGCGGGCTCGGCGTCTTGCGGATGTCGGTTTCGACCATCGCGTAGACGACGTCTGGATCGGAGGGCGAGACGGCAAGCTTGATACGCCCGAGATCGCCGGCCGGCAGACCGTCCGCCGCGGTGCGCCGCGCCCAGGTGCGGCCGCCGTCCTGCGAGACGTAGAGGCCCGAGCCGGGGCCTCCCGAGCGGAAGAACCACGGCCAGCGGCGTTGCTGCCACAGTGCGGCGTAGAGCTTGCGCGGATTGCGCGGGTCCATGACCAGGTCGGCCGCGCCGGTCCTCTCGTCGACGTAGAGAACCTTCGCCCAGGTCTTGCCGCCGTCCTCCGTCCTGAACACGCCGCGCTCCGGATTCTCGCCCCAGGTGTGGCCCAGGGCGGCGACCCAGGCGACGTCCGGATTCGCCGGATCGAGGACGATGCGGCTGATGTGCTCGGTGGCGTCGAGGCCGAGATGCGTCCAGGTGCGGCCGGCGTCGACGGAGCGGTAGACGCCGTTGCCGACGCTCACGCTGTTGCGCAGATTTGCCTCGCCGGTGCCGGCCCAGACGATCGCCGGGTTCGCCTGGAAGACGGCGAGCGCGCCGATCGAAGCGACCGGCTGCTCGTCGAAGATCGGCTCCCAGGTGGCGCCACCGTTGATCGTCTTCCAGACGCCCCCGGCAGCACCGCCGACGTAGACGGTGTCAGGATCGGACTCGACACCGGCGATGGCGGTCACCCGGCCGCTGGTGTGGTCGGGGCCGATCGAGCGGGCCGGGAGACCGGACAGCCAAGCTGGATCGAACGGAGGCTCGGCGGAGGCGAACGACGGAAGAAATAGAACGAGCGCGAGACAGAAGACGGCGCGATACATGAGTCCCCTCCACGGGAGTATCGCGCCAGTGTACTACTATACTGATACAGAACCTACTCGCGCGCCTCCAACGGCACCCAGCGCCGGTCGCGCTCGCCGACGTACTCTGACTGCGGCCGGATCAGGCGGCCGTGGGTGAGCTGTTCCAGGCAGTGGGCGACCCAGCCGGAGACGCGGCCGACAGCGAAGAGGGGGGTGAAGAGGTCGGTGGGCAGACCGAGACCGTGCAGCAGGAGGGCGGTGTAGAACTCGACGTTGGTTTGCAGAGAACGGTCCGGCTTGTGCTCGCGGAGCAGGCGCAGGGCGGTGGCTTCGACGGAGCGGGCGAGGTCGTAGAGGGCAGCGTCCCCGGCGCTTTTGTAGAAACGCGCTGCCGCTTCGGCGAGGACGTCGGCGCGCGGATCGCGCACCCGGTAGACGCGGTGGCCGAAGCCCATGAGTCTTTCACCGCGGGCAAGCTTCTCGCGCAGCACCGATTCGGCGCGGTCGGCGCTGCCGATCTCGAAGACCATGTCGAGCGCCGGCCCCGGAGCGCCGCCGTGGAGCGGCCCTTTGAGCGCTCCGACGGCGCCGGTGATGGCCGAGATCAGGTCGGAGCGGGTGGAAATGATGACGCGCGCGGTGAACGTCGAGGCGTTGAAGCCGTGGTCGATCACCGTGTTGAGGTAGGTTTCGAGACCGCGCACCCGCTCCGCCGCCGGCTTCTCGCCGGTCAGGAGATAGAGGAAGCTCGCGGTGTGTCCAAGATCGTCACGGGGCGCAAGCGGCTCCTTGCCTTCGAGCAGCCGCCAGTAGCTGGCGACGATGGTCGGAAACGCGGCGACCAGGGTCACGGCGTCCTGGCCGGCGTCTCCGGTGCTGTCGGTCAGACTCAGCGTGCCGGACGCCATGCGGAGGGCGTCCATCACCGGAACCCGCCGAACGGCTGCCGCCCGCAGCAGATCGACGGTTGCCGCGGGGAGCGACCGCCGCGCGGCCAAGCGGCTCCGGAACGCCGCCAGGTCGGAGGCGCCAGGAAGCGCGCCGTTCCACAGCAGCCAGGTGGTCTCTTCGAAGGTGGCGAGCGGCGCCAGATTCTCGACCGGGAAACCCGCGATGAGGAGCACGCCCGCTTCGCCGTCTACGCTGCTCAAACGGGTCGTGGCGGCCACGACCCCTTCCAATCCTTGTTTGGTATCCATCGGTCTGGTGTCCATCGTTCTCACTCCTCCCCGGTTGATGATGGCCACCGGCGCCAAAGCTTGTCAATCTTGATTCAAGAATCAATGTGGCGGAGCGCCGCCAGCTCGATGTCGAAGTGGCTGGCATGCCAGGCGACCGCGCCTTCGCGCAGCAGGATGGCCTGCGGGGACTGATGCCGGACATTGAGGCGCCGGGCCACGTCGTTGGAGATCAGGCGAGCGGTCTGTACTTCGATCAGAGCGAAGACGACGTCTCCCTCCACGCTTTCGGCGAAGCGGCGGAACTCGGCCCAGGCGTAGGTTGAGATGGAGCAGGTCAAGCTGTGCTTGAAGATCCACACCCGCCGTTCCTTCGATCGCTCGATCAGCGCGTCGAGCTGAGAAGCATTTTCGATCCGTTCGATAGCCACCATGGTCAGGTCTCTTGCAAGGTTCCCGCCGGCTCTCCGCGTTCTTCTCCGGGCCCCTCTCCGACGTACGCCGCGCGCGGACGGATCAGCCGGTCGAGAGCGTATTCTTCGAGCGCGTGGCCAATCCAGCCGATGCTCCGGCCGAGAGAGAAGAGAGCCAACGGTGTGCGCTCCGGCAGTCCGAGCCCGCGCGCCAGGGTCACCAGGCCGAAATCGAGGTTCGGAAGCTCGCCGATCAGCTCGCGGGCGGCCTCGATCAGCGAGGTGGCGAGCTCACCGGCAGACGAGTCTTGTGACATCGCCGCCGCGATCTCCAGGAGCGCGGCGGCGCGCGGGTCGCCGTCGGGATAGAGGGTGTGGCCGAAGCCGGGGATCTCCTCGCCACGGCGGAGACGCGCCGCCAGGGTCTCGCGCGCCGCTTCCGCGGTTCCCGCCTCGCGGAACAGCGCCTCGACGCGCTGCGTGTAGCCGCCGTGCTTGCCTCCCTTGAGCGCCGCGAGCCCGGCGGAGACGACGTCCCAGGGCGTCGCCGCGGCCGAGGCCACGCAACGCGCCGTGAAGGCGGAGACGTTCAGCTCATGATCGGCGCAGAGGATGAGCGCGGCTCCGAGGGCTTCCGCCACCTCCGGCCGCCCGGGAGCCCAACCGGATTGCAGGACCGCCGCGATCGGGCTGGAGCTGGTCGAGCGGATTCCGGCGGCCGTGGCCGCCAGGAGGCGGAGGATGCGCGTTCCGGTCCGCATCACCGCGCGTGGCCGGAGATCCCAGCCTGACAAGTCCAGCGCACCGGCGAGCGGCACGGCCACCTGGCAGCGCTCGACCGGCGACAGGTCGTCACGATCGAAAATTTCGAAGCCTGGCAGGAGCGGCGCCTCGCCGGCGAAGAGATCCGCCGCCGCGCTCCGCTTGCCCGCCCAAATCAGCGCCGCCACCTCCTCGACGCTCCAGGTCCGTGCCAGGACGACCGCATCGTGGCCGCGGTAATACAGATGATTGTTCTCGACCAGGGTGATCGCCGATTCGAGCACCGGCGCGCCCCAGTGGAGCGCCTTGGGGGCGGCGCGCTCGGGATCGCGCCGCAGCTCTTTGCGCTCCTTGAGCCGCAGCACGTCTTCCCGCGGATAGCGTTTCGCCCGCGGCTCGCCGGGCACCGGCTCGGAGCGCAGCATCCCCCGGCTCGCATAGGCATAGAGTGTCGCGAGCGTGACGCCCAGCTCCGCCGCCGCTTCCTGGGCGCTGAGAAAACGATCCTTTTCATTCATCCGGCGGTTTCAAATCCGATAGCCGGCGCGCGGCTGGAGCAGCTTGGCGACCAGGCCGGTCCAGCCGGTCTGGTGCGAGGCGCCGACACCGCGCCCGGAATCGCCGTGGAAGTACTCGTAAAACTGGATGTGATCGCGGAAGCTCGGATCGTTCTGCAAACGCGCGTCGTCGCCATTGAAAGGGCGCCGTCCCTGCTCGTCGCGCAGAAAGAGCCGCGCCAGGCGCCGCGACAGCTCCGCCGCCACCTGATCGATGGTGAGGAAACGGCCCGAGCCGGTGGGGCATTCGATCTTGAAATCGTCGCCGTAATAGAAGTGGAACTTCTGGAGCGACTCGATGAGCAGGAAGTTGGGCGGCATCCAGACCGGACCGCGCCAGTTGGAGTTGCCGCCGAAGAGGCCGGAGGCGGACTCGCCCGGCTCGTAGCCGACGCTCATCGTCTCGCCGTTCCAATGGAACACGTAAGGATGCTCGCGGTGGTAGCGCGACAAGGCGCGCACGCCGTGGTCGGAAAGAAATTCCGTTTCGTCCAGCATCCGGCGGAGCAGCCGCTTCATGCGGTGGCCGCGCAGGAGCGAGAGCAACCGGCGGTCACCGGCGCCCGGGATGTGCCAGCGCGAGACCAACGCGGCAAGATCGGGCCGGTAGTTCAAAAACCACTCCAGACGCGTCGCGAAGTCCGGCAGCTTGCGCAGCAGGGAAGGCTCGATGGTCTCGACGGCAAACAGCGGGATCAGACCGACCATGGACCGGATCTTGAGCGGGATCGACTTTCCGTCCGGCAGGCTGAGCACGTCGTAGTAGAAACCGTCCTCTTCATCCCAGAGCTGGATTCCCTGATTTCCGAAGTTGGTCATCGCCTCGGCGATGTAGAGAAAGTTCTCGAAGAATTTGGTCGCCACGTCTTCATACACATGATTGTGCCGCGCCAGCTCGAGGGCGATCCGCATCAGGTTCAGGCTGTACATCGCCATCCAGCTCGTGCCGTCGGACTGGCAGATCGAGCCGCCGGTGGGAAGCGGCCGGCTGCGGTCGAAGACCCCGATGTTGTCGAGCCCCAGGAAGCCGCCCTGGAAGATGTTGCGCCCACCGATGTCTTTGCGGTTCACCCACCAGGTGAAATTCAACATCAGCTTGTGGAATACCCGCTCGAGAAAAGCGAGATCTCCCGGGCCGCCGCGCTGCTTGCGGTCGATCTGGAAGACGCGCCAGGCCGCCCAGGCGTGGACCGGCGGATTGACGTCGCCGAAGGCCCATTCGTAGGCCGGGAGTTGGCCGTTCGGGTGCATGTACCATTCCCGCGTCAGCAGGAGGATCTGCTCCTTGGCGAAGTCCGGATCGATCAAGCTGAGCGGGATGCAATGGAACGCCAGGTCCCAAGAGGCATACCAGGGATACTCCCAAGTATCCGGCATCGACAAGATATCCGAGTTGTTGAGATGCCCCCAATCCGAGTTGCGCCCGGTGGTGCGCTCCGGCGGAGGCGGCGGCTGCCCGGGATCGCCGACCAGCCATTCGCGGATGTCGAGGTCGTAGAACTGCTTGCTCCACAGCATGCCGGCCAACGCCTGGCGCTGCACGAGGCGAGCGTCCTCGTTGCGTATGTCCGCCTGGAAGGTGTTCCAGTAGTCGTCCGCCTCGCTCCGGCGCTCCGCGAAGATCGGCCCAAACTCTTCGAAAGGCGGAGTGCTCGGCATGGCGGTCAAACGCACCCGGACCGTCTCGCATCCGCCGGCTGGAATGTCGAGCACGTAGTGGGCTGCCGCCTTGGTCCCCTTTCTTTCAGGGCAGACCGCGTTCTCCGCGCCATGGATCACGTACTCATGGAAAGCGTCCTTGAACCAGCCGGCAGCGTCGTGCATTCCATAGAGCCGCCGCACGTTCGTTTCATTGTCGCAAAAGAGAAGAGCGGGGTTTCCGTCCGCATAGAACGTGTAGTCGCCGAGCAGGACGTGGCGAGCCAGGACCGAGCCATCGTTCTGGCCGATCAGCTCGGGTTTCGGCCGGCCCGGTCTCCACAGCCACTTATTGCGGAACCAGAGCTGGGGCAGCACGTGGAGCGTTGCCGCCTCGGGGCCACGGTTGCAGGCGGTGATCAGCATCAGGATGTCGTCGGGTCCGGCCTTGGCATATTCGACGAAGACGTCGAAATAACGGTCGCCGTCAAACACGCCGGTGTCGAGGATTTCGAATTCCGGGTCCTGTTTGCCGCGGCGCCGGTTCTCCTCCACCAGGCGGGCATAGGGAAATTCCGCCTGCGGATATTTGTACAGCATCTTGAGGTAGGAGCTGGTCGGCGTGGCATCGAGATAGTAGTAGAGCTCCTTGACGTCCTCGCCGTGGTTCCCCTCGCCGTTGGTGAGACCGAACAGGCGCTCTTTCAGGATCGGGTCACGGCCGTTCCACAGCGCCAGGGCGAGGCAGAGCTGCTGCTGGTCGTTGCACAGGCCGGCGAGGCCGTCTTCTCCCCAGCGGTAGGCACGGCTGCGGGCGTGATCGTGCGGGAAGTAGTCCCAGGCCGTGCCGTTCGCGCTGTAGTCCTCGCGCACGGTGCCCCACTGGCGCTCGCTCAGGTAGGGTCCCCAGAGCCGCCAGTTCCGCATCTTGTCCGGACGGCTCTCGGCTAGGCGTTCGTGCTCGGCGGTCTTGTCGTTCATGGTTTGCCTTTACGGCGGCCAGCGCGTGATCTGGCGGCGGTGGCGGAGCAGATGGACGATCGCGTGCTCCAGCATCATCTCGGGATCGTAGGTCGGACCCCAGCGGACCTGAAAGCGCAAGGGCACCAGAACCTCCTCCGTGTCGGTAAGACCGTCCACGGACTCTTCCGTCAGGCGGAGCGCCGTCGTGAGCCGTGGCCGCACATCGGCCGGTGCCGGGGCCAGAAGCTCGTCCAACGGCGGGCGCTCCCGCCGCGACAGGCCCCGCGCGATGCGGATGTAAATCGCATAGCCGTACGCGCTGCTCACCGCGTGGGCGCAGACGGACTGGATGGAAACCATCTCCGGGTCCGTGCTCTCGCGCCGGCGGAGGAAACGGTCGAGCGCCACGGTCTCGACCGTCGTGCAGAAGTCTTCCGCGGCGCGGGCGTATTCGTCCATCAGCGCGCCGAAAGCACCAGGGAGGCCGGGGCGATCGATGAAGAAGGCGAGATCCGTCATGACGATACTCCCGCCTGGAGAGCGTCCACCACGGCGTCGGTGAACTGTGTCGTTCCCGCGTCTCCGCCCAGGTCGCGGGTGCGGATGCCGCGCTTGACGATGACGTGGCGCAGCGCCGCCCGCACGCGCTCGGCCTCGACCTCTTTGCGCATGTGGAAGAGCATCATGATCGCGGAACGGATCAGTGCCAGGGGGTTCGCCAGGTCGCGGCCGGCGATGTCCGGCGCGGTGCCGTGCACCGCTTCGAAGACGGCGGCCTCCATCCCCAGATTGGCGCCGGGGACCACGCCGAGACCGCCCACCAGGCCGGCGCAGAGATCGGAGACGATGTCGCCGTACAGATTTTCGAGCAGCAGGACGTCCCACTCCTCGGGGCGCATGACGAGCTGCATGCACATGTTGTCGACGATCTTGTCGTCGGCCTGGATGTCGGGATACTCGGCGGCCACGTTGCGGAAGCAGCTCAGGAAGAGGCCGTCGGACAGCTTCATGATGTTCGCCTTGTGCACCGCGGTCACCCGCTTGCGGTGGTGCCGCCGGGCGTATTCGAAGGCGAAGCGGGCGATGCGCGTCGAGGCCTTTTCGGTGATGATCTTCAGGCTTTCGACGACGCCGGGGACGACGACGTGCTCCAGGCCGCTGTACAGGTCTTCGGTGTTCTCGCGCACCACGATGATGTCCACGTTCTCGAAGCGGCTGGGGATGCTTTCCAGCGACCGCGACGGGCGCAGGTTGGCGTAGAGCTCGAGCTTCTGGCGGAGCTGCACGTTGATCGATTGGAAACCGCCACCCACCTGCGTGCCCACCGGCCCCTTGAGCGCCACTTTATTCCGGATGACGGATTCGAGGACCGTGTCCGGCAGCGGGTTGCCGCCCTGCTTCACGGCTTCGGCGCCCGCGATATGAACCTCGTAGTCAAGCTCGGCGCCGGCGGCGTCGAGGACGCGCATGGTGGCGCGGCTGACCTCCGGGCCGATGCCGTCGCCGGGGATCAGGGTGATCGTCGTCTTGCTCATGTCTGACTCCTGACCGCCAGAGGGTAGCGCAAGGTTTTCAACAGCCAGTCGCCGTTCTCCTTGACACCCTCGAAAAGTTTAGTCATCAACTGCTCGCGAAGATCGAACAGCCGGTACCCCTCGCGCGGACGGAGATATCCGGCCGCTTGCGGGGATTCCGCGAACAGCGCCTCTTCGCCGATGCTCGCCGCCCGCTGCGCGTAACGCTCCCGGTTGTCGAGCAGGGCTTTGACCAGGAACGGCATGACGATCGAATAATCGCCCTGCAAGCTCTCGGTCGTCTGCATGTAGGTGTCACGATCCACTTTGCCCCAGGTCACCGCTTCCGCGGGCGGACACGACGACAGCGAGCCTTCGGTCACCGGCGCGCTGACGATCTGGACGTCGTAGGTATATCCCCTGACGTCCGGCAGTCCCAGGATCTGGCCGAGCGCCGGCTCGGGTTGCAGGTTGTAGTTCTTCGGCACGCCACCGCCGAGGATCAACGTCGCCAGGGAGCCCGCGGGATGGGTGAACAGTCCCCAGTGATGATAGGCGCAGGACTCGAAGACCTCGGCGTGCAGGTCGAGCGAAAAATCGTATTTCTCGATCAGGCCCGCCTTCTGCATCGCCCACAGCTTCATCGAATTGAGGAAGAGACTGCCGTCGCCGGGCGCGCCGACGAAGACCGGAATGGCGAGGCGGTGGGTGGTCGCGAGCAGTCCCGGCTGAATTCCGTTCTGCTCCTCCTGCGCCGCGAAGATCCGCCCGAGCCGATGCCTCAGCTCGGTGCCGGTCATCGAACGCTGGAATTCCGGCAGGGTCAGGCAGGCGGTGACGAAGCGGTCCTCGTCGAACAGCACCTCCTCGTCGAACGCCATGTCGGTGACGCGGATCGTCTTTTCATCGCGCAGCGCGCCGTCGTCGCCGAAAATGGGGACCTCGAAGATCGGTCCCTCGCGGTGATGATCGTCCAGGCTGCGGTGCCCGTCGTGATAGCAGACGGCGTCGGTGGTGCTCAGGTACGCGATCCAGCCGGTCTCCAGCAGGGGGATCAGCCAGGCCTGGTGCTGGCCGGAGACGGTGATCGGACCGGCGATCGCCAGGGTCAGCGGACAACCGGCGCCGACCGCCGCATCGAGAATCTTATAGACGCGCCGCAGGTGGGCGCCGCCGAAAGCCGGCAGACAGGAGGTGAAGACCTCGTCCAGCGTCCGGCACTCGTCGACGCGCCGGACCTCAACCCACTTTTTGGGCTTCTTCTGGGTCAATTGGCTCATGCGGCGTACGGTACAAGGTCCAACCGGAAGACGCAAACGCTTCCCGGAGCACGTCTCGAGATTACCGCGGCCGGTTCAGCTCCTCCATCTTGGCCACCACGTCGCGGTAATTGGCGTCGATTCCATACAGGTCGCCGAACGTCTTGTGGGCGTTCTCCCAATCGTTCATCGCCATGTAGGCGTTGCCGAGGTCGTACATCATGCCCAGGCTGTCCTCCTCGCTGATGCCGGGGAACTCCAGGGCGCGGCGGTACCACTTGACCGCCAGGTCGCCCAGCCCCTTGTCGAGGAAGCAGAGGCCGAGCATCGAGCAGCAGAGGACGAGGTAGCGCGCGTCCTTCGAGGCGAGCTGGAACTCGCCGATGGCTTCGTCGAGGAGGCCCATCTCGCGGTAGGCGATGCCGAGGTTGAAGTGGGTGTCGTAGTCGGTCGGCGAGAGGTGCTCCGCGACACCTTTCTTGAATCCTTCGACGATCTCTTCCAGCGTCTGCTCAGACTGCACCAGCATGCCGTCGCGCTGGAAGACCTCTTCCTTGGACAGCTCTTCGACCAGCTCGCCGGCGAGATCGAAGAAGTCGTCCTCCTCGTCGAACAGCTCGGCGGCGCTGGTCGCCTCCTGCGGCGGTGGAGGCTCGTCGAGCCAGTTCATGCCGGTGTCGTCCAGCGGCTCATGGTTGATGCCGGCGCTCGGCGCGCTGCTGTAGGAAGCGGGCTGCTGCAGGGTCTGCGGCACGGGAATGTCGACGATGTGGTCGGCGTACGGATTCAACGGCGTGCCCAGGCCGTCGTCGTCCACGTCGAGCGATTCCACCAGCGCGCCGATCTGGAGCGGATTGAAGACCGAGGGCGGCGGTCCGCTCTTCGCCGCAGGCGGTGGTGGTGGCGGGGGCGGTGGAGCGGCGGCCACCGGCGGCGGCGGAGGCGGCGGCTCGGCAGGCGCGGCGGCCGGCGGCGCAACGGCGCGCGGCGCGGCGGGGCGCGGCGGCGTCTTGGGTCCCATCAGGCCGCGCAGGAAGTCATCCACCTTGTCGGCCTTGGCGCCCGCTTTCGCCGGCGCCGGGCGCGCGGCCGGCGGCTTGGCAACGGGCGAAGGCGGCGAAGGAGGAGCGGCGACAGGAGGAGGAGGAGCGGCGACCACCGGCGGCGGAGGAGGCGGGACGGGCTCCGGCGTCACCGCCGCGGCGGGGGGCGCGGAGTGAGGGAGCGCGAGCACCCGGTCGCCGTCCAGGCGGTAGCCGGCGTCGACGAGCCGCTTGCGCACCCGCAGCCAGGGCTCGCGGCC
>DATARD010000264.1:0-62783 GCA_036264355.1 Thermoanaerobaculia bacterium | reverse complement strand
CCCCAGAAGAGCCGTGCCGTGACGAATCGTACCGCGAAAGCGAGACAGCGGAAGGCGGTGCCGGGAGGGGCCGGCTCCGCGAGATCCTGCTCACCGTCGCCAGCCGCGGATTCGGTGGCGAGGGTCATGAGAGAGAACAGCGCAGCCAGGAGGATGGAGCTGAGCTGCGCGGCGAGTCGTTTCATCGGGTCAACCTCCTCACAGGACCGGATGCTAGACTCCGGTACCCGCGGGAGTCTTCAAGTGGGCGCAAAGGTTTTGTAATGGACGTAAGGAGGGGGCAGTGGCACAGGCTTCGCAAGTTGTAGCGATGCCAGTCATCGCGTGATGCGTGAATCTATGGTTCTCAACCTCCAAGCCAAAGCCAGACTCTTGCGCGGCGGGCTGTTGCTCGGAATGCTCGCCGTACCATCGATGGCGCGGGCGGCTCCGGCGCCGGCCGCGCTGCCGCCCATCGTGATCATCCCCGGAGCGCCGGGCACCGAGCTCGTCGATCGCGACACCGGCAAGCGCGTGTGGCCGAGCCCCTGGCTGATGGTGTACCCGATCGACGGCAACGACCGCCTCGCGCTCCCTCTGGATGATCCGGAAAACACCTCGGTCGTCCCCGGCGGGCTGCTGCGCGACGTCCGCGTCCTCGGGATGACCTTCCGCATCCACGCCTACGACGGCCTGGAAGCGAAGCTTCGCGAGATGGGCTATCGCCCGGGCACCTGGAACGCGCCCGGGGGAGCCGGGGAGTACTTCTATTTTCCGTACGACTGGCGGCAGAGCGTCGAGAGCAGCGGCCGCCGCTTCTCCCGGGAGCTCGCAGAGCTGTACCGCCGCATGCCCGCGGGCACTCCGCCGGCGGTCGTGCTCGGCCACTCCCTCGGCGGCCTCGTCGCACGCTACGCGCTGATGTACGGCGACACGGCGCTCGGTGACAGCGGACCGCTGCCGCCGGTGACCTGGGCCGGAGCGCCGCGCATCGCTGTCCTCTTCCTGGTCGCGACTCCGAACGAGGGCGCCTTCACGGCGCTCAAGTATCTGCAGCAGGGAAGCTTCTACCATCTGCACCACGGCGCCTTCTCGCCGGCGACGCTGTTCACCTTCCCCTCCATGTTCGACACCCTCCCGAACCGGATCGAGCCCTTGATCGACGCCAAGGGCAGGGATCTTTCCTTCCGCCTCGACGACCCGGCGGACTGGGAACGCCTCGGCTGGTCGGTGATCGGCCGCAAGTCCGCGATCCCCAGGCCTGTCCTGCGTGCGCACCTGGAGGGCGAGCTGGCGCGGCACGCCCGGTTGCAAGCCGCTCTCGCGCAGGCCGCCGCGACCCCGAACCCCACCGCTCTCCATGTCGTCGGCAGCCTGTCGCAAACCGTGCAGCGCACCGCTCTCGTGCTGAACCGGAATGGACGGATGAACGTGCGGTTCAACACTCCCGCCGGTGGAAGCCCGGACTTGGCGTCCCGCCTCTTCGAGCCGGGCGATACGATGGTCGCGGACCGTTCGCTCATCGCGGAGGGCTCGGCGCACGATCCGGCGACCAGCCTGTTCTTCCGCTCGGTGCGCCACTCGACGCGCGCGCACCAGGACCTCCTGTCGAGCCCCGAGATGCTGGCGGCGCTCGGCGAGGTCGTCGCGGGACCGGCGATGTCGGTCGCGGAGATCCGGGCGATCGTGGATACCTGTTCGGACCGCCGCGGGGACCTCTGCTATGATGTCCCGTCATGCAGGGCCGTTTCCGCCGGATCGCCGCTCTAATCGTCTGCCTGATCTTCGGGACGCTGGAGCTTTCGGCTTCGGCTCCGGGGCTCCACCGGCACAACGAAGGCCTGGACGGGCTCCTGCGCTCCGCCCAGGCAGCGACTCCCGGCCCGTCCGTCGCCCTCCCCGACGGACACACCGAGCAGGCACCCCGCGAATGCCCGGCCTGCACGATCTCGGGGCTCTTCGCCATCGCTTCGCGTGGAGTGCCGGTCTGGGCTCCCGCCACGCGGGTGCAGAGCTCGCCGCCGGACGCCGTTCGGGCGCTCCCCACGCCCTTCGTCGCCAGCGTCCGCGGCCGCGCCCCTCCCTCCGCCTGAGTCTCTCCCGTCTTTCCCAGCCGTAAACGACGGTTCGAGCTCCAAGGAGGGCTCTTTGAGACCATTGCTGATCTATTTCTTTGGTGTTGCCCTCATTGCAACTACCGCTTGCGTTGCCGCGGCGGCTCCCACGGCGCCGGCAGCCCCGGCCCCTTTGCGCCTCTCGCGCCATGCGGCGATCGATGAGGCTCTCGCCCAGAATCCCGGGCTCCTCGCCTCCAAGGCGCAGGTCGAGCAGGCGCGGGCACAGGTGACCATCGCCACCGCCTTTCCCGATCCGACTCTGGCGGCGGACGTCGCCGGCCAGAGCAAGGTCCTGAACCCGGGATCGGGGAATGCCAGCGACGTCGGTGTCGGCGTCACCTTCCCGTTCTTCGGCAAGACCAAGCTGCGCGGCGAGGTGGCGAAGACGGCGCTCCAGGCCGCGGAATTCACCTTGACGCAACTGCGCCAGCAGGTCGCTTCGCAGACGGCGCAGGCGTATGACGCGGTGCTGGTCGCGCTGCGCCACGGCGACGACCTGAAGGAAGGCAAGACGCTGGCGCTCGATTTCCTGGCCAAGACGAAGGCCCGGTTCCTCGCCGGCACGGTGCCCAAGGTGGATGTCGTCAAGGCGCAGGTGGACGTCTCCCAGGCGGAGAACGACCTGATCGCCAACGACCGCACGCTGATTACCGCCCGCGCCTCTTTGAACCGCCTTCTCGGGCGAACGGGCGGCGCGCCGATCGAGACCACGGACAGCCTGGAGGTGCCGGCAACCATCGCGGAGCTCGAAGGGCTCGAAAAGCTGGCGATGAGCTCGCGGCCCGAGCTGCAGAGCCTGGAGATCCAGCGCCAGGGAGCGCGCACCGCGACCCGCCTGGCCAGGGAGTACTGGCTGCCGGATATCAACGTCACTCTCACCCGCAACGCGGCCGACGGGAGCCCGACGACCTGGACCACCGGGATCGGCTTCGGGTTTCCGATCTTTCTCCGCCAGCACCGGCAAGGCGAGGTCGCCGCCGCCATCCACCGCGAGGAAGAGCTGGCGGCCAACGCCTCCGACACCGCGGTGCAGGTCAGCCTCGACGTGCGGACCGCCTTCGCCAGCGCTTCGACCGCGCTGCGGCAGGCCGTCTTCCTGCGCGACGAGCTGCTGCCGGAAGCGCGCGAGGTCTACCGGGTCGCCGCGGTGAGCTATGAGCTGGGCGGCAGCTCCGCCCTCGAGCTGCTCGACGCCAAGCGCACGCTGCTCGACGCCGAGAAGCAGTATGTCGACGCCCTGGGGGCCGCCAACGACGCGCAGGCCGCCCTCGAGCTCGCGGTGGGAGCTCCCCTCCCCACGACACCGGTCACTTCAGGAGCCAAGCCATGAGAGAGCAGAACCGAACGGCGGCGCTCGCCGCTCTCGCGCTGGCGTCGATCCTGGCGGCCGGCTGCGGCCATCCGTCCGCGAAGGCTCCCGAGCCGGAGAAAGCCGAGAAAGCAGAGACACCGGCCGGCCAGAAGCCCGCGGAGATCACCCTCCCCGCGGCGCAGCGCCAGAAGATCCGGCTGGAGCAGGTCGCCCTGGCGCCGTTCCGCCGCACCATCGAGACCACCGGCACCGTCGCCTTCGACCAGAACCGCACCACCCAGGTGCTGGCGCCGATCTCGGGTCCGGTGGCGCGATTGCAGGTGGAGCTCGGCGCCCGCGTCGCGCGCGGCCAGGCGCTCGCCACCGTCGCCTCGCCCGACTTCGCCGCCGACGTCAGCGCGCTGCGCAAGGCCGAGGCGCTGGCCAGGAATGCCCGGCGTCTGGCCACTCTCGACGAGCAGCTCTGGAAGAACGACGCCATCGCGCGGCGGGACATGGAGCAGGCCGAGACCGACGCGGTTGGCGCCGAAGCCGACCGCGACTCCGCCCTGCAACAGCTCCGCGCTCTCGGGGTCGACGACACGACGATCAAGGACATCCGGGAGAACCGCCCGATCTCCGGGAGCGAGGCAGCCGCGGCCATCCGCTCGCCGGTCTCCGGCACGGTGGTCGAAAAGCTGATCAGCCCAGGCCAGCTCCTGCAGGCCGGGACGACGCCGTGCTTCACCGTGGCCGACCTGTCGTCGGTGTGGGTGATGGCGAACCTGTTCGAATCCGACCTGCCGTTCGTGGCTCCCGGCGCGCCGGCGCAGATCCTCACCGAAGGCGGCCACTCTCCCATTCAGGGGAAAGTGGACTACATCGCCGCCATCGTCGATCCGACGACGCGGGCGGTCGCCGTCCGCATCGTGGCGCCGAACCCGAACGGCATGCTGAAGCGCGACCTCTACGTGCGCGCGATCATCCAGGCGAGCCGCGACAGCGACGGCCTGCTGGTGCCGGTCTCGGCCGTCCTGCGGGATGACGAGAACCTGCCCTTCGTGTTCGTGGCCGGGCCGCAGGGCTCGTTCGGCCGCCGCCGGGTGACGCTCGGCTCGCGGACGGGCGACCGCCAGGAGGTCACCTCCGGATTGACCGCGGGAGAGACGATCGTCGTCGAAGGCGCGCTGTTCCTGCAGTTCGCGGAGAACCAATGAGCAACGGCGACCTGCCCAACGAGTTGCCACCGAGCCCGCCATCGGCCATCCATCGCGTCGTCACGACGGCTTTGCGCCAGCGCTTTCTCATCCTCCTCGCGGCGGCGCTCCTGATCGCCGCCGGGATCTGGTCGTTCAAACGGCTGCCGGTCGACGCTTATCCAGACCTGTCGCCGCCGATGGTCGAGATCGTCACCCAGTGGGAGGGCCACGCCGCGGAAGAGGTCGAGCGCCTGATCACCGTGCCGATGGAGGTCGAGATGAACGGACTGCCCGGCCTCACGGTCGTGCGCTCGATCTCGCTCTATGGTCTCTCCTCCGTCCGCATCACCTTCGCGAACGGCACGGACAACTACTTCGCCCGGCAGCAGGTGTTCGAACGGCTGCCGGACGTCTCCCTGCCGTCCGGCGTCACGCCATCCGTCTCGCCGCTCTTCTCTCCCTCGGGTCTCGTCTACCGCTACGTGCTGGACAGCCCGGACCGCTCGGCGATGGAGCTCAAGACGATCGAGGATTGGATCGTCGAGCGACAGTACAAGTCGGTCCCCGGGGTGGCGGACGACTCCGGGCTGGGCGGCCCCACGATGCAGTACCAGGTGCTCCTCGACCCGGCGAAGATCGCCGGCGCCGGCCTGTCGGTGCCCGCGGTCGTCGCCTCCCTGGCGGCCAACAACGACAACGCCGGCGGCGGCTTCTATTCCCAGGGCGGTCAGTTCTACTACGTGCGCGGGCTCGGCCGCCTCAAGACCCCCGAGGACATCGGCAACGTCGTGCTCGCGGTCCACAATGGCATTCCGGTGCTGGTCAAGGACATCGGAGAAATCGCCATCGGGCAGGCTCCGCGGCTCGGCCAGTTCGGCTTCAACGACCGCGACGAAGCCGTGGAGGGCGTCATCCTCCTGCGCAAGGGAGAGCAGGCCCAGGTCGTCCTGCAAGAGCTGGAAAAGAAGACGCAGGAGCTCAACAAGTCGGTCCTCCCTCCGGACGTCAAGATCCATCCCTTCTACGACCGGCGCGACCTGATCGCGCTCACCACCCGCACCGTCGAGGACAACCTGCTGCGCGGCATGCTGCTCGTCATCGTCGTCCTCATCTTCTTCCTCTTCGACCTGCGCTCCGGCCTGATCGTCGCGGCCACCATTCCACTCGCGCTGCTCTTCGCCTTCATCTGCCTGGACCTGAAGCACATCCCCGCCAACCTGTTGTCGATCGGAGCGATCGACTTCGGCATCCTGGTCGACGGCGCCGTGGTCATGGTCGAGAACATCTTCCGCCGCCTGGCACTCCGGCAAGGGCAGCCGTTCAAGGTCCGGGAGGTGATCAGCGAGGCGGCCGCCGAGGTCGACCGGCCGATCGTCTACGCGGTGGCGGTCATCGTCGCCGGATTCCTGCCCATCTACGCGCTGTCGGGGCCCTCGGGCGAGCTGTTCAAGCCGATGGCGGACACCACCATCTTCGCCCTGCTCGGCTCGCTCGCTCTGACCCTGACCCTGCTGCCCGTCCTCTGCTCGTGGGTGTTCCGGAAAGGAGTCCGCGAGCGCCATAACCACGCCTTCGAGGCCATCAAGTCGGTGTATTCCAAGAGCCTCGACGTCTGCCTGCGCCATCCCTGGGGCACGACCCTGGTCTCGGTCCTGCTCCTCGCGGTTTCGCTGCTCCTCATCCCCGGGATCGGCGCCGAGTTCATGCCGCACCTCGACGAAGGCGCGCTGTGGATCCGCGCCACGATGCCCTACACCATCTCCTTCGAGGAGGCGGCGAAGATCTCGCCGCAGGTGCGGACGATCCTCCGCTCCTTCCCCGAGGTCACCATCGTCGCCAATGAGCTCGGCCGCCCGGACGACGGCACCGACCCCACCGGCTTCTTCAACGACGAGTTCTTCGTCGGCCTGAAGCCCTACAGTGAATGGAAGGGGCGCTTCCACACCAAACCGGAGCTGATCAAGGCGATCGGCGAAAAGCTCCAGGCCTTCCCGGGGATCACCTTCAACTACACGCAGCCGGCGGAGGATGCGGTCGACGAGGCGGAGACGGGGCTCAAGAGCTCTCTCGCCGTCAAGCTTTTCGGCCCCGACCTCAACGTGCTCGAGGCCAAGGGCAAAGAGATCCAGCACGTGCTCCAGAAGGTGCGCGGCATCGCCGAGATCACCGTCGTCCGGCAGCTCGGACAGCCCAGCCTGACGGTCGACGTCGACCGCGCGAAGATCGCCCGCTACGGCCTGAACGTCGCCGACATCAATGGCCTCATCGAAGCCGCGGTCGGCGGCGCCGCGGCGACGCAGGTGGTGCAGGGTGAAAAGCTCTTCGATCTGGTGGTCCGCCTCCAGCCGCAGTTCCGGCAGAGCCCGGAGGCCATCGGCAACATCCTCGTCGCGACACCGGGCGGGCAGCAGGTGCCGCTCAAGGAGCTGGCGAACATCCAGGTGGTGAGCGGCGCCTCCTTCATCTACCGCGAGAACAGCTCGCGCTACATCGGGATCCAGTACTCGGTCGAGGACCGGGACCTGGCGGGAGCGGTCGAGGATGCGCGGCAGCAGGTCGACTCGCAGGTGAAGCTTCCCGCCGGGTACCACGCCGTCTGGGGCGGTGAGTATGAGGACTACACGGCCTCGCGCGAGCAGCTCCGGCTCATCCTTCCCCTGACGCTCTCCCTGATCTTCCTGCTGCTCTTCCTTCTCTACAGCAACTTCAAGTTCCCAATCATCACGGTCCTCGCGGTTCTGCTCTCCGATCCGATCGGCGGCCTGATCGCCCTGAAGCTCTCCGGGACGCCGTTCTCGGTCTCTTCGGGGATCGGCTTCCTCGCCCTCTTCGGTGTGTCGGTGCAGACCGCGGTGATCTACGTGTCCTACGCCAACGAGCTGCGCGTCGGCGGCATGGGCATCGCCGAGGCGACCCGTGAAGCGGCGATCCTGCGGCTGCGGCCGATCATGATGACGGCGCTGGTGGCCGCTCTCGGCCTGCTGCCCGCGGCGCTGTCGACCGGTATCGGCTCCGACTCGCAACGCCCGTTCGCGCTGGTCATCGTCGGCGGCCTCTTCTCCCGTCTGCTGATCAGCGTCTTCCTCATGCCGGCGCTCTACGCCATCGTGGCGCGGCCGGGGGACCATCTGGAGGTGTAGTAGAGGGGTAATGGCATCAGTTTTGCTCTCGACCTCGCCGGTTGTTTTATCGGCAGGCAGAGGAGAGACCCCGTGAGGAACTGGAAGAGTACGATTTTCATCGCCTCGGTCACCGTTCTGGCCGCGCTCGCCGGGGCGGAGGCTCAGGAGCCGCGAGCCGCCGCCCCGCCCACGCCGCCCGCCACGGCAGGGGCGGACAAGACCGCCGCCGACGCCATGGCCCAGGAGGCGGAATCCAAGCCGAAGGAGCCGGAGGGCGAGGACAAGAAAAAACCCAGCCCGTTCACCGGCAAGCTCGCCGGGGGCTTTAATTTCACCAGCGGCAACAGCAGCACGAAAAGCTATAACCTGGCGGTTTCCCTGCAATACGACCCGCGGACGAAAAACGTCGTCAAGGCCGATGCCTTCTACCTGCGCAGCGTCGAGGACGGGTTGAGCAGCGTCGACCGCACCTCCGCCCATCTTCGCGATGAGTATTCCCTGGGGCCTCGCTGGTTCGCGTTCGGCGACGGTCAGTTCATCAGAGACCGGTTCAAGGAGATCGACGGCCTGGTCGCCGTGACCGCCGGGGCCGGCTTGCACTTGGTCAAGACCTCCGAACGCGATCTCACCGCGGATCTCAGCGCCGGCGTCCTGGACGAAAAGGACACGGACCGGGACCGCACGAGCAGTGGAGTCCTGCGGGCCGGCGAGGCTTATAACTGGAAGATCTCGAAAACCGCAACGCTGAGCCAGAACGCCTTCGCGCTGTGGAAGACTCAGGACTTCGCCGACGCCTACTATCATTTCGACGTGGCCCTCGGCGCCGAGGTCGCCGATCACCTCGAGCTCAAAGTGGCTCTGATCGACGAATACAAGCGCAAGCCGCCAGACCCGGCGATCAAGCGGAACGACGTCGCCGGGATCATCCAGCTCGAGGTCAAGATGTAGGATGTAAAGACACGCGAATGGTTGAGCTTTGCCAAGGACTTCCGCCGGAGTTGTGCGTATGATAGCGTCTCTCGGAGAATGTGTGTCACTCCCAAGGAGGTTCAAATGTCTGAAGAGAGATCCCGCGGCCGTTTCGTCTGGCATGACTTGATGACTCCCGACCTCGAGGCCGCCAAGGCCTTCTACACCGCCGTCGTCGGCTGGGGAACCACGACCTGGGAGGGCGCGGGGATGGGCGCCCCCTACACGATGTGGACGGCGGGAGAGACTCCCATCGGCGGCTTGATGCGGCTTCCGGAGGAAGCGGTCGCCGGCGGCGCGCAGCCCCACTGGCTGGCCTATGTCACCGTGCCCGACGTGGACGACGCCGCCGCTCAGGTCAAGGGGCTGGGCGGCAAGGTGAGGGTGCCGCCCACCGACATTCCGACCGTCGGCAGGTTCTCCGTGCTCGCCGACCCTCAAGGTGCCCTGTTCGCCGCCTACAAGCCGCAGAACGAGCAGCCGGAGCCGGAGGGGATGCCGCCGGTGGGTGACTTCTCCTGGCACGAGCTTGCGACGAGCGACCAGGAGGCGGCGTTCGGTTTCTATTCCGCTCTCTTCGGCTGGGAAAAGACGACCTCCATGGACATGGGGGAGATGGGCACCTACCAGATGTACGGACGCAAGGGACAGACCCTGGGCGGCATCTACACCAAGCCCGCCGGGACGCCGGGAGGGCCGGCCTGGCTTCACTACACCCGGGTGGCGGACATCCAGAAAGCCACCGAGACCCTCCGCGCCCAGGGCGGCCAGGTGCTCAACGGTCCGATGGAAGTGCCGGGCGGCGGCTGGATCGTCATGGCGCTCGACCCCCAGGGCGGCCCGTTCGCCCTGCATCAAGGCTGACCGGCCGCGGCGAAACTTTCTCCCTTCCGTTGCGTATCCAACATCAGGGTGATATCACTCTGGTATCAACGGAAGGGAGAGATCAAGCCATGATCCGCGAAAAGGAGTCCAACGGCAGGGCCGGCCTGGGCCTACTGTTCCTGATTCTCGTTCTGCTTCTGGCCGCAATCGTCAGCCTCATCGTATCCACTCGCGAAGGGACGGGGATCGGTATCCTCGCCGCGATCGGGATGCTCGTCCTCTCGATCCTCGGCCTCACCGGTCTGTTCGTCGTCAACCCGAACCAGGCCACGGTCATGCAGCTCTTCGGCCACTACGTGGGAACGGCGCGGGAAGCCGGGCTGCGCTGGGCCAACCCGTTCTACAGCAAGAAGCGCATCTCGGTGCGGACGCGCAACTTCGAGACCGCCAAGCTGAAGGTGAACGACAAGAGCGGCAATCCGGTCGAGATCGCCGCCGTGGTGGTGTGGAAGGTGGTGGACACGGCCGAGGCGCTGTTCAACGTCGACGACTACATCAACTTCATGCAGGTGCAGAGCGAGTCGGCGATCCGCAACCTTGCCGTGCACTACGGCTACGTCGCCGACCGCGAAGGAGAAGAGGCGCTGTCGAGCCATACGGCCGAAATCTCGGGACGGCTGCGCACCGAGATCCAGGAGCGCCTGGAGCAGGCGGGAGTCCAGGTTCTGGAGGCGCGCATCAGCCACCTCGCCTACTCGCCGGAGATCGCCGCCGCCATGTTGCAGCGCCAACAGGCGAGCGCCGTGGTGGCCGCGCGCAGCAAGATCGTGGAAGGCGCGGTGGGGATGGTGGAGCACGCGCTTGAAATGCTCTCGGCGAAGAAGGTGGTGGAGCTCGACGACGAGCGCCGCGCCGCCATGGTCAGCAACCTCCTGGTCGTGCTCTGCGGCGACCGCCATCCGCAGCCGGTGCTGAACGCCGGCAGCCTCTACCACTGAGCAGCGGCCCTTGGCGGAGCGCAAGAGCTACCCGCTGCGGCTGGACCCGGAGGTCTACGAGGCCGTCCGGGTCTGGGCCGATGACGAGATGCGCAGCGTCAACGCGCAGATCGAGTTCCTTCTCGCCCGCGCCCTGCGTTCGGCAGGACGGCATCCCCGCGAAGCAAAAGATGCCAAAGACACCAAAGAGAAAGGCCCCTCCTCAGAGGAGGGGCCTCAGTCCTAGGGGTTGCGGCATACCGCCTGAGCCGTGTCGGCTCAGGCGGTGCGGCGGCGGAGCCGCAGCAGCGCGGCGCCGGCCAGCAGCAGGCAGAGGGTGAGCAACCCGATCTCGCCGAGAGTCGGCACCTGGGTGATGTCCAGGGCCACGAACGTCGTCGGGTTGGCGGCTCCGGTCACGGTCGGGTCGTCGGTGAGAGCCGACGACTCGTTGGTGCCGTTGCCGTCGGCGTCGAAGTTGATCGTGCCCTGGTTGGAGATCGTCTGACCGCCGGTGCCGGGCTTGACCAGGGCAACGATGGTGATGGTCACCGAGCCGCCGGCCGGGATGCTGCCGTTCCAGGTGACGGTGTTGGTGGCGATGGTGGCGGTGGCGACGCCGCTGCTGGCGCTGGCCGAAACCAGGGCGAGTTGCGACGGCAGGACGTCGACGAACTCCGGTCCCGGATTGTCACCCTGGGCGGCCTTGACGATCGGGTTGATGTTGGAGTTGGTCAGGACCACCGTGTACGTCACGTTGGTGCCCTGGGCGAACGAGCCGGAAACGGTCATCGTGCCGCTCACCGTGGCGGGCGAGAGGACCAGGAAGCTGGTCGGATCCGCCGCGCCCCCGACACCCGGATCGTCGGTCAGGTTGCTCGCCTCGTTGGTCCCGTTGCCGTCGGCGTCGTAGCTGACGGTCCCCTGGTTGGAGATCGTCGTGCCGGCGGTCCCGGCGTTGATGGTCGCCGTGATGGTGACGGTCACCGAGCCGCCGGCGGGAACGACGCCGTCCCAGGTGGCGGTGTTGCCGGACGTCGCCGCGGTGCCGGAGGTGGCGGTGGCCGAGACCAGGGTCAGACCGGTGGGCAGGACGTCGGTGAATTCATGCCCCGGGTTGTTCTGCTGGTCGAAGGCCGCGCTGTTGTGGAGCGTCACCGTGTAGGTGACGGTCTGGCCGACGCGGAAGGTGCCGGAGACCGTCTTGGTGGCGGTCACGTTCGCGGGCGAAAGGACCGTGGTCGTGGCGCTCGCCGTGTTGTTGGCGTTGTTCGGATCGCTGGTGCCGGCCGACGCGGTGGCCTGGTTGGTCAGCGCGCCAGCGGTGTTGGGCGCCGTGACATTGATCGCCAGGGTCGCCGAGAAACCGCTGCCCAGGTTGGCCAGGTTCCACAGACCGGTCGACGGGTTGTAGCTCCCCTGCGACGCCGTGAAGCTCGCCGGGTTGAGCAGCGGGAAGGCCGGGAAGGCTTCCTGGAGATCGATCGCGTAGGCCGGATCGGTGCCGTTGTTCTTCACCGTGATGGTGTAGGTCACCGAGCCGCCCACCAGGACCGTCGGGCTGCTGACCGTCATGCTGACAGCGAGGTCGGCCGAGCGCGGCGCCATGACGCAGACGGTGGACTGGTTGTTCGCCGGCGTCGGGTCGAGCGGCGTGACGGCGGTGATCTGCGCCAGGTTGCAGACCTGGTCGGTGGTTTCGACCGTGGCGGTGATGTGCAGCGTCGCGCTGGCGGAGACGGCGAGCGAGCCGACCGTCCAGATGCCGGTGCCCGTGCTGTAGGCGCCGCCGCCGTCGTCCGACACGTAGGTCAGACCGGCGGGGAGGTTGTCGGTCACCGCGACGCCGGTGGCGGCGGTCGGGCCGTTGTTGGTCACGGTGAGGGTGAAGACGACGTTCTGGCCCAAGGTCGGATTCGTCGGAGACACCGACTTGGTGATCGCCAGGTCGGTGGTGGCGGTGCCCTGGAGGGCCACCGTCTGCGCCCGCTGGCCGGCCTTGTTGTGGTGATGCAGCAGGAGAGCGCCCAACGAGCCGTTGGTCGTCATGTTGGCGGTGTTCCAGGCGACCGGGAGCGTCGAGCCGTTCAGGTCGTCCGCCAGGTTGGCGCCGCTGAAGTTGAGCCCCTGGGCGAGGTGGTTGTAGGTGTAGGGACCGTTCGCCTCGTCGAGGTCGAAGCCGTTGCGCGAAAGGCAGAGCGGCTGCGAGCCCGGGCAGGTGACGACCTTCCAGCGGAAGGGCCCGGTGATGCCGAGCGAGGCCGGGGTCGCGCCCAGGAACATGACGTTGTTGTTGAACAGGTGTGAGTCGACTCCGGCGGCGCTGACGCGGTTCACGAACTGCTGCGTCGAGACGCCGCTCGTCGCGAGGTTGAAGACCGCGGTGAGGAACGCATCCTGCCCGAAAACGTTGGCGGTGCCGAACAGGTTCGCGGCCATGGTGCCCGGGTTGCTGTTGAAGAGGACGCGGTCCCAGGTCCCGTCCGAGTTGTTGTCGATGTAGATGTTGAAGCTCACGTCGGTCGGCGTCGACCAGTCACCCCAGGTCGAGACGCCGAACAGGAGCGAGCTTCCCGTGTAGGCGACACCGGCATATTGGATGTCGGCATACGGCGGAACTGTATTGTTCGACGGGCTCACCACCTGCAGCTCGAAGGGAGTGACCAGCGACTCCTCCATGGTCGGGAAGGTGCCGGTGCACGTCGGGCCGGCGCCGAGGGTGCCGGTGCAGACGTCTGAGCCGGAGAGCGGGATGGTGGTCGAGCCGGTGGGCGCGCCGCCGGTCGGGATGGTGGCCGGAGCCGCCATCGTGGACGCCGCGCGGCTGGCGACATAGAGCGGCAGGCGCAGCTTGGCGTTGCCGCTCTGGCTGAGCACCAGATAGCTCGCCTCTTCGGTCAGCCAGTGGCGGGCGAGAGTGCCGAGGGCGGTGAGCGGGGCCGGGGCCGCCTGGCCCGGCGGGATGCTCGCCTCTTTGGTGTGGTTCATCAAGGAGCCGGTGGCGTCCATCTGCACGTCGATGGTGACCGAGTCGCCGGCCGGGATGCTGATGGTCGAGCCGCCGGGGAGCGAGAAGGCGACGCCGGGCGCATCGACGCGGGTGTCGATCGACAGGTCATAGGTCGCCGCGCTGGTGCCGGTGTTGACCAGCCGCACCTTCTTGACCTGGGTGGCCGTGCCGACCACTTCGGTGGTTTCGAACGACACGCTCACCAAGCCGCTGTCGTCCGCGTTCAGGGCGATCACGTCCGACTGCGCCGACTTCACGGTGTCGACGCGGCCGGCGCCGACCCGGCCCGGGCCGTACAGTGGCGGCGCGCCATTGGCACCGAGCGAGGCGTTGTGCAGCGCGCCGTTCATCACCAGCGCCTTGAGCTCCTCGACCGTCCAGGTCGGATGCTCCTGGCGCAACAGGGCCATGGTGCCGGCGATGTGCGGCGTCGCCATCGAGGTGCCGGAGAGGATCAGGCTCTGGCTGCCCGCCCGGAAGCCGGTGGGATCGGACACGCCGGTGCATCCCGCTGGCGTCAGGCAGGTGTGGCCGGTCTGAACCGAAGGGATGTTGACGCCCGGAGCCGCGACGTCCGGCTTGAGCCGCACCGGCCCGGGCCCGGACTGGCGCGGACCGCGCGAGGTGAAGCTCGCGATCGTGTCGCCGGCAGGCACCGTCGAGAGGGTCGCGTTGACCGGGGCGTTGGCGACGAAGGTGTTGCGGTCCGCCTGCGACATGAAGAGAGCCGGAATGGTGACCGGCGTCGTGCCGGTGGCGCCCATCGCGATCAGGCTGGGATCGCCGGCCACGTTGTTGGCGATGATGACGGCGATGGCTCCCGCGGCCTGCGCGTTGTTCGCCTTGACCTGGAAGCCGCAGGTGCCGCGGTCGATCAGCGCGATGTTGCCGGCGATCGCCGCGGCGTTGGTGAGCGCGGTGCAACCGTCCGTCGTGCTCGGACCGGCGCCGTTCGCGGCGTCGAGCGCCAGGACGATGTTCGCGGTCTGACCCGAAGGGTTGGGCGCCGGAGTCGGCGCGAAGCTGTTGGCCGCCGAGGCCGAGAAGTTGCCGGCGATCGCGGCCGGCGAGCTCACGGCGACGAGCGCGCCGGGGATCCCGGAGTCGGTGATCGCCGCCACGGCGATGGCGCGGCCGGAGGTGCCCGGGCTGTCGTGGATGAAGAAGGTGTCGCCCTTGTTGCCGGCCGCGTTGACCACGATCACGCCCGCCGCGGCCGCGTTGTCGGAAGCCGCCGCCGAGGTGTCGGCAGCACCGCCGTAGCCCGAGCCCAGGGACATGTTGATGACATCCAGGTGGTCGGAGAGATCGTTGTCGCCGTTCGGATCCATGGCCCAGTCGATCGCCTGCACCGTCACGCCGGTGCCGCCGGTGCAGCCGAAGACGCGGATAGAGTAGAGGCTCGCCTGCGGAGCGACGCCGGGGCCGATGCGCAGCGAGCCGAACGGCACGCTGGTGTTGTAGGGGCCGGCGAACGTGGTGCCGGCCGAGGTGACGCCGTAGCCGGCGGCGGTGCCCGCCACGTGCGAGCCGTGGCCGTTGCAGTCCATCGGGTTCGGATCGGGCACCGGCGTGTTGCCGCCGTTGTAGGCGTCACCCACCAGGTCGGTGCCGCCGGCCACCTTGGCGGTCGGGAACGAGCCGGCGGTGGTGAAATTGGCGGTGTTGGTCGACTCCGTCTGGTAGTCGGCGAGCAGGCCGGTGCCGCCGAAGTCGGCGTGCAGGTAGTCGAGGCCGGTGTCGATGATGCCGATCTTGACCCCGGCGCCGGTCAGCGTGCTCGGCAGCCCGATGTTGTTCTCCCACAGGTTGGGAGCGCCGATGAACGGGACGCTGGTGGCATTGGTCGGATACTCGAGCTCGACCGGATGAACCGCCCGCACGCCAGGCAGACTGCGCAGCCGGCCGACCTCCGCCGCATCCAGCCGCAGAGAGATGCCATTGTACGCCTTCTGCACCTTGTAGATCACTTCCGGGTTGCCGTCGGACGGCAGCGCCGCCATGAAGCGGTCCTGCACCACGGCGATCTTGCTGATCTGGCTCCGCGCCGCGCGGACCGCCGCGGCCGTCGCGTCCGCGATCGAGCGGTGCTGGTCCGTGGCCTGACGGAGGGTGTCACCATACACCCGGGCTGCGGGTGGATCGGCGAATTCGACGAGAACCTGAACGCGGCCGTCCTGAGACCCGGCGACCACCGGGATCTCGTCCGACTCCTGGGCGCGCAAAGCGGCCCACGGAAACATCGTCGCCGCCGCGCAAGTCAAAACCGCCGCGCACAGAAGCCGGCGCCCACCCTTCCCGGGAAGCATGGACATGGTGATCCTCCTTGAGATCATAGAGCTCCTTTACACACAGATGAAGAATCCTCGCAGTTTCCCCGCACCCAGCGGCAGGGGGGAGCCATAGCACTTCACACCTTAAGTGGCGCAATCCTACTCGATCCGGAAGTCAAGTCAAGCGCATGAACGGGTGGGGAGGAGAATCCCTAAGATATTGCCGTTCAAGAATATCGGCATAGCCCAGAACCGGAAAACAAGAATCTACAGCCAGCCTTTTTGCCGCGCGATCCGCGCCGCCTCCACCCGGTTCCCGGCGCCCAGCTTGCTGATCGCTTCCGAGAGATAATTCCGCACAGTCCCCTCGGAGAGATGGAGCTCGGCGCCGATCCTGGCGGTGGAGAGGCCATCGGCGGCGAGGCGGAGGACCTGCCGCTCGCGGTCGGTCAGCGGATCGGCTTCGTCCCACGCTGCCGCGGCGAGCTCGGGATCGACGGCGCGCAGGCCCGCATGGACGCGTCGGATGGCGTCGGCGAGACGGTCGGCGGGGGCGTCCTTCAAGAGATAGCCGGCGGCTCCGGCGTCCAGGGCGCGGCGCAGATAGCCGCTGCGGCCGAAGGTGGTGAGGATGACCACCCGCGGCGGCTTCTCCTCCCGGCGGAGAGCCGCGGCCAGGTCGAGACCGGTCATCCCCGGCATCTCGATGTCCGTCACCACCACGTCGGGCCGAGCCTCGCGGGCCAGGCGGAGCGCCTCAGCGCCATCCCGCGCCCGGCCCACGACCTCGATGTCGGTTTCCAATTCGAGGAGGGCGGCGAGGGCGCCGAGGACCATCGACTGGTCCTCGGCGAGAAGCACGCGGATCATGGCACCCCTACCTCGCCCCTTCGGCCACCAGCCCCCCGGTCACCGCCGGCTCCGCCGTGCTTGCCGTCCGCACCGCCGGACGCCGCCGCGGCAGGGTGATCACGACCGCCGTGCCGCCATCCACCGGTCCCACGTGCCGCTCCAGCCGGCCGCCCAACCCCTCGACCCGGTCGCGCATGGAGGTCAGGCCGGTCCCCTCGCGCATCGCCTCGCGGTTCAGCGCGCCTTTGCCGTCGTCGCGCACCTCCAGCCGCGTGCCGCCGGCCCAGTCGCTGTTCTCCTCGCTGTCCTCCACCGGCTCCAGGGTGATGCGGCAGATGCGGGCGTGGGCGTGGCGCATGACGTTGGTGACCGCCTCGCGCAGGCCGAGCGCGAGGACGGTCTCCTGCGCCGGATCGAGATCGACCGGCAGCGCCAGATATTCGAGCTTCACGCCGGCCGCCTCCAGCGCCAGCCGCGCGCGTGCCATCTCGGCGGCCAGGCCTTCCGAGCGGTAGCCGCCGACCACCTCGCGCACCTCGCGGAGCGCCTGCCGGGAGATCGCCTCCACCTCTTCCATCTCCCGCGCCGCGCGCCCCGGGTCGCGCGCCGCGAGCTTGCGCGCCAGCTCCGCCTTGAGGGTGATCAGCGAGAGGGTGTGGCCGAGCAGATCGTGCAGGTCGCGCCCGATGCGCTCGCGCTCCGCCGTCTGCGCCAGGCGCTCGACCTCCTGCTGGGAGGCGCGCAGCCGGGCGTTGGCCTTGCCGACCTCGGCGTAGTGGACGTTGATGCCGCCGATGAGGACGGAGAACACGGCGGCGGGAAACCAGGCCAGGAACGGCAGGCGGAGCCAGGCCGCCTGGGCCGCCAGGACGGCGAGCAGGCCGGCGATCGAGAGGACGGCGTGGAGCGTCCTTCCCAGCCGGCCGCAGAACGCCGCCGCGTAGATGTAGAAGACGGTCGCCCCGGGATTGCGCGGCGTGAACAGGAAGCCGAGCACCGCGATCCCCGCCACGCTCCACAGCTTCCGGAACCCCGGCAGCCAGTGCCCCCAGAAGTACAGGGCCAGGAAGAGCGCGAGCCCGGCGCCGGTGAGCACCCACTCCAGGACCGGCGCCCGGCCCAGCACCGGGTAGAGCATGAAGTAGCCGAGATAGATGAGCCAGACGTAGGGCGTCCAGCCCATGTCGCGGTCGTCGGGGAGCAGACGCATCGTTCCAACCTTACCCGAAAGTCTTCCCTTCGTCGCGCCGGTACCCCTGCCAGGCGACGTAGAGGGCAACAGCAGTGAAAACCGTCAAGAAAATGACACCGCGCATCGCCGGCTCGCCGATTCCGGATCCGCCGGCCATGCCGATCCGGCCCAGCGCCAGTTGCGTGAAGTGGTAGGGTGGCAGGAAGACGGCGATCTTGCGCACGAACCCCGGCATCATCTGGAGCGGGAACCACATACCGGACGCGAAGGCCATGGGCAGAGCGAGCAGATTGATGAAAGCCGGCGCCGCGTTCGGTCCCACCCACGAGCCGACGGCGAGACCGAACGCCGCGAACGGCACCGTCCCGGACACCAGCACACCGGCCAGCGAGAGCCACTGCCCGGCGGAGAGATGAACGCCGCCGACCGTCGCAGCCAGCGTGAACAGACAGGACACCATCACCGCGGCGCAGGCCATGCAGGCGGCGAGCTTGCCGGCGAACCAGGCGAGCGGCGGCATCGGCGTCGCGCGCTTGAACAGCATCCACCCCTGGCCGCGCTCCATCGCCGTCCCTACCCCGAAGCCGAACAGCGCGGCGTTCATCACCCCGAACGCGCCATAGGTGGCCACCAGATAGGTCGCGAGATCGAACGTCCCGCCGCCGCCGTGCCGCAGCGCGACGCCGAACAACAGATAAAAGGCCAAGGGGAAGATCATCGTCGGCACCAGGTACGCCGGCAGGCGGAGGAGCTTGAGCAGCTCGTACTTGGCCTCCAGGGCGTAGATCCGTCCCAGACTGCGGGACCCGGGCTGAATCGTCACTTGAGCGCTCATGCCGCTACCTCCGTCTCGATCTTCTCGATTTGATGATTGCCCGTGAGGGCGAGGAACGCCTCTTCGAGCCCTGCGCCGCGGACGTCGAGACCGCTGACGCCTGGGTCGCGAGCGAGCAGCTCGCGCACCACCGGCTCCGCTTCGGCGGCGAGGATCTCGGCCTCACCGGTCTCTTCCGGCCGCCGCGCGTCGCGCACGCCCGGCAGCGCGGCCAACTCGGCGAGAGACAACCGCGTGCGGCAACGGATACGCTTGCCGAGCACCCGCGCCTTGATCTCGGCCGGAGTCCCCTCGGCGACGATCCGCCCGCGATCGAGCAGCACGATGCGGTCCGCCAGAGCGTCCGCCTCCTCCAGATAGTGCGTCGTCAACAGCACCGACCGTCCGGCGCCGGCCCGCCGGCGGATCTGCTCCCAGAACGACCGCCGCGCCTCGACATCCATCCCCACGGTCGGCTCGTCGAGAAACAGCAGATCGGGATCGCCGCACAGCGCGAGCGCGAACAATACGCGCTGCCGCTGTCCGCCCGACAGCTTGCCGAACAGCCGCTCCTCCAGCCCGCCGAGCCCCGCCGCCGCGATCACCTCGCGCATCGGCAAAGGCCGGGGATAGTAACTGGAGATCAGATGAATGTGCTCGCGCACCTTGAGCGTCTCGGGAACCTTCGAGACCTGGAGCATCGCACCCACCCGCATACGCGCCGCGGCCTCGCGAGGTTCGAGCCCGAACAGCCGCGCCGAGCCCGCGCTCGGCCGCGCCAATCCAAGCAGAATCTGCACCGCCGTCGTCTTCCCGGCGCCGTTCGGCCCGAGCACCGCCACCACCTCTCCCGCCCGGATCGTCAGGTCGACGCCGCCCAAAGCCGTCACCGCTCCATACTTCTTGACCGCGCCGCGCAGCTCGGCGGCCGTCTCAATGGATTGGATCGTGTCGTTCATAGAGAGCCTCCCGTGTGTCCTTCCACCGTCATTGTGGACGGACGGGTGGGAGGCTCCCAGGGTGGAGCGTCACCGGTTTGGGGTGACAGTTGTCAGGTGGGTGCGGCCCGCCGGCGGATCAGAGCGGCAGGTAGAGGACCAGGTTTTCCAGGTCTTCCGGTCGGCTGGTTTCTACCACGAGCAAAAGCTCCTCGATCGCTTCGCCAATGGGCATCTGAAACGGCACTTCGATGACCCCGGGCATCGCCACGCCACCCCCGACTCGCTCGTAGGCGTACGCCGGGATCGTCGCTGCGTCGTGAGTCAGTAGGATCCGGCCGTCCTCGGCAGCCCAGGCGAGAACGACCGGATCCTCGGCTCCGATCAGGCCGGCATCCTGCACACGGAGGACATCGACCGCCGGAAGACGGCGCCGTAGCCCCGCAAGAATGCGATTGTCGAAATTCTCGTCAGCGAGGAAGCGCACGAAGGGAGCGGGTGGTCAGGCGTCGCGCCGAGCGAGGAGTCGCTCACGCAGGCCCTGACGATCGGGCTGGTGTGTTTCGATCTTCTGGCGAATTTCCTTGGCCCGCACCTCTTGGCCCTGGAGGTATTCGTCGACCGCATTCCGGTGCCGCAGGTAGTAGGTGATCGCCGCATAGATGTCGGCCAGCTCCAAGGTGGAGTAGCGGTAGGCGATCTCCTCGGCCGAGGCCCCCTCGTTGAAGGCGTGGACAACCGTCTCCAGGGGCACGCGGGTCTGCCCGACCCGGATCGTTCCACCGTGGTCTGTGCGGAGCGGCAGCGGTTCGGCTTGTAGAGGGAGCGACATGTCCGTTTCACCTTTTGGGACCGAGCATACCAAAGAAGACGATCGCGCGCACCGCGCACCCGACGCCGGGCCTTGGTCCGCCAATAACTCGCTGCCGTCCGCGGATAACGTGGGGCGGTCCGCCGTTGCGCGCCGAGTTCATAGGGAACCTCCCATGCGTCCTTCCACCGTGATTGTGGACGGACGGCAGGGAGGCTCCCAGGTCAGGTGAGGCACCAGCCCCACCAGCATCGCCGGCACCAGGTGGAACAGCAGCCGCGGGAAGCTCATCGCCACGTAGTACTCGGTGTCGAACGCCGCGACCAGGTAGATCCACAGATAGAAGGCCAACTGGCCGGCGAGGACGAAGCCGAGCGGCCGGCTGCGGCGGCGCAGGGCGAGGAGCGGCAGGAGGAGGAGGACCCACGAGAAGCCGTGCCAGCCGGGGCTGTTGACGGCGTCGACCACGGCGGGGCCGGCGATCTTCGCCCGCTCCCAGGAGAGGCCGCCGCTGCTCAGGACGGTGAAGAGGTGGTAGCGGCGGACCTGGAGACCCCAGGGGAGGATGACCAGCGCCGGCAGGAGCCCGAGCCGAAAAAAGCGGCCGGGCGCGAACCATGAGCCTGCCGCGGGGCGGCGGGCGAGCTGGGCGAGGACGAGAAGGCCGGCGAGCACGACGCCTTCGACTTTTGCGGCGGCGGCGAAGGCGGCGGCGACGCCGATCTGCAGATCGGCGGCAGGGTCGGGCGGCCGGGAGAGCGCCGGGATGGCGGCGATCAGGGCGAGCGCGGGCAGCCAGTCGGCGCCCCCGGCCATCTGGTGGCGGACGGCGAAGGCGGCCAGCACGACGGCCAGGAGCGCGATTCCCGCCTGGCGGACGAACGGCTCGGCGGTGCGCAGGATCTCCCGCGCCGCGGCGAGAAGCAGGGCGAAGAAGAACGCCGACCAGAGCATCAGGAGAGGGGGATCGAAGCGCCCGATGGCCAGGGCGCTCGCGGCGTAGAGCTCCGGCAGGAGCTGCGGATAGTCGGGGTGGATCGCCCAGCCCCAGCTCCGCGCCAGATAAGCGTAGTCCACGCCGCGGGCCAGGAAGTAGCGGTGGCCTTTCAAGCCCCAGTGGAAGACGAAGTCCGGCGTGGTCACCCAGAGGGTCAGGGCGACGAGGCTGAACACGACGACGGCGAGGAGCGCCGTCTCGTCGCCCCAACCCAGATCCGACGGCAGGCGCCGCCGCTCGCCCTCCGGCGTCTTCGCTCCGAAGCGGAGGAAGAGCGCAAGGAGGATCAGCAGGCCGGCGCCGAGCTTGAGGACCGACCAGCCCAGGCCGGTGAGATCCAGAACGGTCGCCAGGAGATGAAAGAGGACCATTCCGGCCAGGGCGCCGATCACCAGGCGCTGCAGGGCGCCGTCGGTCGGAGCGGCGAGCCCGGGGACACGGGTGCCGAGAAAAACCAGCAGCGCCGCCAGGATCACGAGGGCGAGGGCGGCGATCATGGAACCGTCTTCCGTACCCGGTACAAGCGGCAGTCGGGAAGCTCGGCCATCGCTTCCAGGCGCGGGTTCTCGATGTCGCGATGATAGGTGATCAGGTATTCGGCGAGGCGGCCGGTGTCCGGACCCTGGAGTGGCGCCACGTCGTACTGCGGCAGGAGGTAGGCGGCCCAGCGCCAGCGGAAGAACTCGTGCTGATCTCCCGTCCTCGCATCATCCGGCGACGCGAAGACCACCACGTGGCCGGGCGGCACCTGCCGCCGCACCAGCTCCAGGCAACGGTCCAGACGCTTCACCTGCGGCGTGCCGAGATGCCAGTAGGGGACGGACGCCTGATCCTCCTCGCGGGCGTCCACCTCGACCAACGCCTCGGTGGTCTCCCGGAGCAGCGCGAAGACGCCCCAGGCCAAGGCGAATCCCAGAATCAGCTTGCGCATGGTCGTTCACACGGACGAGCACAGACTTATACGGACGAGCGCGGACAAGGCGCTGATTCTCATCCTTGGGGGTCCGTGCAGGTCCGTGTTCGTCTGTGTGTGTCGTGTTCCGACCTAGGACGCGCCCTTGCCGCTCAGCACGGCGGGGATCGTCCGCAGCAGGATCTTGAAGTCGAGCATCGGCGTCCAGGAGTCGATGTACTCGAGATCGAGCTGCATCCAGCGGTCGAAGTCGAGGTTGTTGCGCCCGCTGACCTGCCAGAGGCAGGTGAGGCCGGGCTTCATGGCGAGGCGCCGGCGCTGCCAGCGCTGGTATTTCGCGACCTCTTCCGGGATCGGCGGACGCGGTCCGACCAGGCTCATGTCGCCGCGCAGCACGTTCCAGAGCTGCGGCAGCTCGTCGAGGCTGAAGCGGCGGAGGAAGCGGCCGAAGGCGGTCACCCGCGGATCGCTGCGCAGCTTGAACACCGGTCCGTTCATCTCATTCAGATGCAGCAGCTCGCGGCGGCGCTCCTCGGCGTCCTCCACCATGGTGCGGAACTTATAGAGGGTGAAGGAGCGGCCGTTCAGCCCGCAGCGGGTCTGGCGGAAGAGGATGTTGCCGCCCGAGGTGACCTTGATCAGCAGCGAGATCGCCAGCACCACCGGCATTCCCAGGAACAGCAGGAGCAGGGCCAGGGTGACGTCCACCACGCGCTTGGCCATGAGCTGGATCTGGCTGGTCGGCGTGGTGGCGAAGCTCAGGAGCGGAATGCCGTCCATCTCTTCGAGTTGCACCCGCGCCCGGGTGTGCGGGAAGAGGTCCATCGCGAAGCGGGTGCGGATGCCCTGCTCCTGCAAGCTCAGGAAGAGATCTTCCAGGCGGTCGAGGTCGCGCCGGTGGACGGCGAAGATGACGTCGTCCACCACGTTGTTCTCCACGATCCGCCGTATGTCTTCGATCTCGCCGAGCACCGGGTAGGGGCCGATGTGGGTCTCCGGCGAGCCGTTCTCGGTGCCGCTTCCGGAATAATTAGACACGAAACCGAGGATGCGATAGCCCCAGAAACGGTGGCTGTGGATCGAGTCGGCGATGGTGAGCGCCGCCGGACCGCTGCCCACGATCAGCACCGTGCGGTAGTTGAATCCCTTCAGGCGCACATAGCGGGAGGTGACGCGCAGGGCGATCTTCTCGGTGAGCAGGAACAGGCAGGAGAAGACCGCGAAGAACAGCACCCAGAGCCGGCTGATGTGGTCGTCGCCTAGGAGCTGCTCGTCCATCCGCGCCGTGTAGAGGATCAGCGTGAAAAGTACCGCTCCCATGGCGCAGACGCGGACGATCGCCCACCCTTCGTCGAGCAGCGGCACGGTGCGGTGCGAGCGGTAGCGGCCGGAGAGCAGCAGCATGGCGCCCCAGATCACCAGCGCGAACGGCAGCAGGGGCAGATAGTCGCCCAGCGGGTAGAGGTGGCTCGGGAAGGAGTGGGGTGCGACGGCGGGGAGAAAGGAGTCGCGCAGCCAGTAGCCCGCCAGGAACGCGGCGGCAACGAGACTCAGATCGAGGACAAAGATCGTAACTGCAAGGATGCGGGCTCGTTCTTTCAGCATGGATGGAAGTCGTTCGCCAAAGTTCCGCCTCGTTGCAACTCTGACATTCTAACGTGTCAGAGTCACATTTCATCTATACCCCGGCCGCAAGGCGCTCGAAGAGCCGGGCGTACTGCTCGGTGACCCTGTCCCAGGAGTAGAGGCGGGCCGCCCGCGCCGCCGCCTGCCGGCCGCGCTCCGCCGCCATGTCCGGCTCCTGCCGCACGGCATTCAACTGCGCGGCGAGGGTCGCCGGCTCCTGCGCCTGGAAGTACAGTCCCACGTCGTCCGCCACCTCGCGATTCTCAACAGCGTCATTCACGAGAATGCAATTTCCATACCCCATGGCTTCCACCAGCGCCGGGTGCGTGCCGCCCACTTCCGTGGCATGGATATAGGCCAGCGCGTGCGAGAGAAGCTCGCGGTAGCCTTCGCCGTAGATGGCTCCCGGAAACAGGATGCGCGGATCGGCGCCGCGGGTGAACGAGGCGATGAAACGGCTGGCGTAGGGGGCGCCGCCCACCATGACGAGAGGCAGGTCGCCGCCGACCGAGCGGTAGGCCGCGGCCACCCGGTGGGGGTTGTTCTCCGGCTCGAAGCGGCTGACATAGAGAAAATAACGCCGGCTCGCCAAACCCAGCTTTGCAAGCACGCCGGTCTCGCGCGGCGGGCGCGGATCGACGCCGTAGGCGATGGGCACGGACTCGGCGCCGTAGCGCTCCAGGTAGTGGCGGCGGATCACCTCGGCGTCGGTGACCAGGACGTCGGGCAGCACGCAGGCGAGGCGCTCGGACAGCGCATAGACGAAACGGCCGAACGCGCCCCACTTCGCCCGCCGCTTCTCGATGCCGTCGACGTTGAGCGCCACCGGCGCGCCGCCGGCGGCGAGGAGCGGCAGGAAGAGGGCGTTCGCCGAATTCACGACCAGGATGGCGTCGAACGGCTCGCGCGCCGCGTGCAGGCAGGAGAGAAAGGTGTGGACCGGCGTGTCCAGGTACTTGCTGCGGAGGGTCGGCAGCACCACCAGGCGCGCGCCGCGGTATTCGGTCAGGGAGCGCGGCGTCGAATGGGAGCGGCAGTAGACGGTGACCGCGAAGCCGCGCTCGACCAGCCGAACGGCCAGCTCCTCCATCAGCGTCTCGTAGCCGCCATAGCGCGCCGGAATGCCGCGGCTGCCGAGCAGAGCGACAGAGAGCGGACGCTTCACAGAGACTCTCCCGGAGTCGAGAACCAGCGATCGATGGCGGATGCCGGCACCGTGCGCCGCGCCTGGATGAGCCGCCGCCGGCGCAGGACGTCGGCACGGTGGCGCCACAGCCAGGCGTAGGCGGCGAGAGAGGAGCGCTCGCGCAGCAGCACGTAGCCGAACGCCAGCAGATCGCGGATGAGAGTCGGCACGAGCGTACGCAGCAGGTTGCCCGCCGTCTGGTGGTAGAGACGGAGCAGGTAGCGGTTCTTGAGCGAGTGATAGTTGACGAAGGCCGGCATGGCAGCGCGCCGTTCCGGGAGGTTGAAACGGCGATGCTCGGCCACCGCGGCGGGCTCGTAGAGAATCTCCCAGCCGCGTTCGCGCAGACGGAAGCACAGCTCGGCGTCCTCGCGGAACGAATGGAACCGGGGATCGAAGATCTCTCCTTCGACAGACGCGTCGTCGAGCGCCGCGCGGCGGAACAGCGATGCGGCGCCGGTGGCTCCGAAGACACGTTCCGGAATGGAGAATTGGCCGTGGTCCTCCTCGCCCGAGCCGCGGTCTAGGTGGCGCCAAGTGGGAGTGAGACGCATGCCACAGGCATCGAGGCGGCCATCCAGACGTACTAACCGGCCAGTCACCGCGGCCACCCGCAGCTCCGGAGGCTCTGTCCGCGCCAGCAGCCGCGTCAGGAAGTCCGGCGCCGGGCGGGCGTCGGCGTTGAGGCTGAGGACTAAAGGAGCATCGGTGAGACCGATCGCCGCGTTCATGCCGCCGGCAAATCCCAGGTTCTCGCCGAGATCCACAATCTGAGCAGAGATGTCCGCGGGCAGGTGCGCGGCGCTCGTGCGGGCAGCCTCCAGGCTGCCATCGGAGCTGGCGCAGTCGACGATCACGACCGAGAGCGGCCGGTGGGTCAGACGCGCCACGGCCTCCAGGCAGCCGGGGAGGTCGGGGGCTGCGTTGTGGGTGACGATGCAGACGGCGGTTCTCACCGCGGCGGATGGTATCGCGTCCCGCCGCGAGCCGCGCCCCGGCAACACGCGCATGGTAGAGTTTCCCTATCCGCCGACCGACGGACGGAGATCTATGGTGAGGAGCTCATGCCCGTCATCTCGATGTTCTACGGGATCATCATCCGAATGTTCTACTTCGACACGGACAAGCACATGGCGCCCCATATCCACGTCCAGTATGCTGAAGAGAGTGCCGTGATCGGCTTGCCCGAAGGGGAGATCCTCGAAGGAGATCTCAAATCCTCCAAAATGAAGTTGGTTCAGGCCTGGCTCGAGATCCACCGCGACGAGCTGATCGCCGACTGGCAACTCGCTGTCGAGGGGCAACCGGTCTTCAAGATCGATCCCCTGAGGTAAGTCGATGACTCCCAAGATCACACATGTCGAAACACGTCCTGGTCATAAGCTCCGTGTCGGATTCGAGAATGGCGAGGCGCGGCTCTTTGACGTGACGCCCTATCTCGACAAAGGCGTCTTCGAGGAGCTCCGCGACGAGACCTACTTTCAACTCGTCCGATCTGTCTGGGGCGGCGTCGAATGGCCCCACGAGCAGGACCTGAGCGCAGACACTCTGTATTGTGCCGGCACGCCGTTGCCGCCATCTCACTCGGTAGCGCCTCACGCGCAACGTGCGAGGCGATCAGCGTGACGAGGTAGGCGGCCGCCTCCAACCGGAGACCGCCCCCCCCAGCACCGCCATCAACCCCCGCGCGGCTTCGCCACGCGACACTGCCCGGCGCGGCCGGTGCAGCGGAAGAAGAATCAGGCGGACCATCACACCCAACACCAGCGCAACCCGTGCCGCCAGCGCCCAGGCGCGGCCGTGATGCTTCTCCAGATAGCGTGTGAGGTTGCGGTAGTAGATCCACAGGAACGGGCCATAGCCGAGGCGCGCCACCGTGCTGCCGAGGTGATGGCGGAAGCGCGCGGCGGGCCAATAGCGCAGCACGGCGCCGTCCGACCGCAATCGGCGCGCCAGATCGACGTCCTCGAACCAGGCCGGGTAGAAGCCCGCGTCGAGGCCGCCGATCCGCGCCAGAGCTTCGCGGCGCAGGGCGAGCGCCGCCGCCGCCGGCTGTTCCACGACCGTGCCGGCAGGCGGTTCGGGAATGGGCCGTGGCGTTCCTCCGAACGGCAGCGCATGCAGAAGACAGCTCCAGGCGGACGGCAACGGCCGGAGCTGCCAGGCGGCCTGGGATTCACCGTCCATGCCGGTGAGCCGCGGCGCCAATCCTGCCGCGTCTGGCCACGCCGCGAAGCCTTCGAAGAGGCGATCGAGCGCTCCGTCCTCGGGGACCGCGTCCGGATTGAGCAGCAGGACGATGGGAGCCCGCGCCGCCGCGATGCCGGCGTTGGCGCCGCCCGCGAAGCCGAGATTCCGTTCCGGCCGCAGCAGCCGCGCCGGGCCGAGACGGAGCGGCGCGGACGAGCCGTTGTCGACCACCAGCAGCTCGAAACGGGGATCGCGCGGCCAGGCAGTCGTCAGCTCCGCGAGCTGCTCCTCGTTGTGCCAGTGCACGACGATGCCGGAAAGGAGAGGCTCCTCCTGGTCGTTCGCAATCATCGCCGGGGAGATTACCGGAAACCGCGGATCGTGCGGACCGGCACGGCCGGCGCGCGCCAGCCGGCCCACGCCGGCAGGTGGCGGACGGCGCGGCCCCAACCCGCGAGAATGCCGCCGGCCAAAGCACCGTCGCGAGTCAGGACCGCCCGTCCCAGATCGAGCAGGTCGCGCAGGGCGAGCCACGGCAGGCGCGGCCAGAAGGCCCGGCCGAGGAGGCTTGCCACAGCCAGCCAGCGGTTGCCATAGATCAGCCGCCAGCGCTCCCGGCTCATCGTCCGTCCGGTCGCCGAGCCGGCGTGGCGGGCACGGGCAGCGGGGACCAGGAGAGCGCGCCAGCCGGCGGCCCGCAGGCGGCCGGCCAGCTCGACGTCTTCGTAATAGGAGAGGAGGCGGGGATCGAAGACGGGAGCGGTCAGCGCCTCCCTGCGGAACACCGCCGCCGTGGCCGACACGCCGAATACCTCGCGCACGCCGTCTGTCACCGGCGGCGCCGGCAGCCCGTGGCCGATCTGCACCGCCTGCCACCAGCGGTTCCAGGCGATGCCGCAGCCGTCCGCACGCTCCGGCTGATCGAGCAGCAGGTTGACTCCCTGCGCCGCCGCTGCCCGCGGGTCCGCCTCCAGCGCCGCGACCAGGCTCTTCGACCAGCCGGGCTCGACCAGCACGTCGTCGTTCACCGTCGCCACGAACCGGCCGGACGCGGCGGCGATCCCGAGATCGGTGCCGCCCGCGAAGCCCAGATTGCGGCCGGGACGGAGGATCCGGTCGGCGAGCCCGGCGGACAGCTCGACCGGCCGCTCGCCCTGATCGACGACAATGATCTCGATGCTCTCCGGTCCCTCTCCGTCGCGCCGTAAAGCTTCCAGGCACGGCACCAGGAGCGGGCTGCGCCCGAGGGTAGGGACGATCGCGCTGAGGCTCATTGCCAGTCGAGATCCACCCGGTCGAGGAGCACGCCGTTCAGGGCTCCCGGCGGATGCGGCCCCTGCGCGGCGAGGACCAGCGGCGCGCCCGGCGGCCAGTCGAACGGCCCGAGGACGATCGTCCTCCAGACCCTCTCCCGTCCCGGCAGCCAGGAAGCGAGGAGACGGTCTCCGGCCAGCACGTCGAGACTGAACGGCACCGGCTGATTGCGGATCAGCTCGGCGGACAGAGTCAGCCGCACCCGCCGGCCGCCGGGCACGACCGGCGCCCGCACGCGCTCGTTCACCCGCAGCACCCAGCTCCCGCGGTAGCGCGCCCGCTCGATCACCCAGCGGTCCGGAAAGAGATGCCCGCCGCTCTTCCAGACCTGCGGGTCCTCGAGCTCCACCACCCGCGTCGGCGCGTGCGCGGCGGCCCATGGCAGCGCGGCGGCCAAGAGGAGGATCGCGGTGATTCCAGCCAGTCCAGCCAGTCCGGCGGTCGCGCTCCCCAACGCACGCCGCTTCCCCGGCAGCCACCAGAGCAGCGAAATCGCCACGAGCGAAAGCGGCGGCCACAGCCAGGTGGCGGTGCGCAGACGGATCGAGCTGGGAAAGAACCGCGCGAAGTCCAGCCCGGTCCGCGCGGCGAGCGCATCCAGCAGATAGGTGCGGCCGTCGGCGAAGTTGTACGTCCACCCCGGCACCACCACCCAGACCAGGGTCAGCGCCAGAGTCAGCGCGGCAAGGCCGGCGACGAGCGCCCGCACGCCGGGCCGTTCCTCCCGGCGCGCCAGGAGCGGCACCAGCGCGAGGCCGAGGAGCGGCAGGCCGATCAAGGCATAGCGGAAGGGAGGCGACCAGCCGCCATACCATTCGGTGCGCGGCGCCACGATGATCAGATAGGGGAAGGTCAACACCGCGAGATGCACCAGCAGCCGATGGCGCAGCGCCACCAGAAGGAGGACCGCCGGCAGCAGCAGGAGCCACACCGGCGCGGCGCCGAACAGCCCGAACGCCACGTCCCAGAACAGGCCCAGAACCCCGGCGAGATAGGAAACCGGCCCATAGCTGTGCGGATCGACCTCCTGCCAGGTGTGGATCTTGAGCGGATTGGAGTACAGGAGCTGGTTGTGCAGCAGCATCCCGCCGGCCACCAGGGCGAGCAGCGCGGCGAGGATGAGCACCGGCCGCCGCGGCCGGCCGGCGTACCACCAGCCCAGGACGAGCAGCGGCCCGGAGACCAGGATGAAGCGGATCTTGAGCAGCGGCAGGAGCAGCAGCGAGAGCCCGATCCCCAGCCACTCCTTCCAGCGCCAGACCCGCTGCCCGTCGAGATCGAGAATGCGGTCGAGCGCCGCCGCCAGCAGCAACGCCGCCGGCACCTCGACCCACACCTGGTAGGAGTACAGGAGGAGCGGCGGCGCCAGGGCGGTCAGCGCCCAGACGGCCAGCACCTCCCCCGGCTGCTCCGGCGCGTAATGACGCGCGAGGCGCACGGTCATCCAGGCGAGCGCCGCGGTGAGCAGGGCCATCATGGCGAGCGCGCCGTTCTTGCCGGCCAGGCGGTAGGCGGGAGCGAGGAGCAGGGGGAGCGCCTCGTTGTGCCGCGAATAGATCTCGCCGTGCGGTCCGTGCGGATCGCCCGCCTGCGGCTCGATGGGGCGGTCCATGAAGTATTTCCAATCGCCGGCTTTGTAGTTGTTCGTCAGGTCGGCGTCGAAGTCGTAGGCCAGGCTGTGGGTGATGAGGAGATTGAACGGCTCGTCGCCGTCCGGCTGACGGTGCCCGGCGGACCACGGGAGAAGCGCCAGATAGGTGACCAGCGGCAGAAAAAAAAAGAGGGCGGAAGGCCGCGCCGGCACCCGCGTGCCCAGCAGCGGCCGGAGAGCCAGGACCTGCCGCACCAGCCGGTGGGCGAGCACGAGCAGGAATCCGGCGGCGAGAACCTCGTCCGCCCGCGCCAACGCCAGATGCGGCCGGGCGAGGACCAGGAGGATGAGGACCGCCAGCGCGGCGATCTCTCCGAGCGAGCTGTTGTCGCCGAGCGGCGCGCCACCGAGGCGCTCACACCAGCGGCGGATCTCCCGCAGGCCGGCGAGGATCAGCGGCAGGACGATCAGAGTGTCGCGAAAAGGGTCGTCCAGCGGCAACGGCAGCGCCTGCCGGATGACGAGCGCGGCGACGGCTGCCACGCCCAGGACGCCCATGGTCTCCCAGGCTGCAGTATCACGCTTCACAGACTCGCGCTTCACGGGCGGACCTCCACCTGGTGCACCGTGAGGCCGGCGCCCGGCGGCAGCCCGGGCGCCAGCTCGACGCGCACATGAGTGAAACGGCCGGGCTCCAGGAGCGACCAGAGGGCGCGGTAGCGCTGGCCGAAGAAGTCGCCGGCCACCCAGGAGATCCACGCCGGAGGCGAGCGCAGGATGGCCGTCTGCGCGACGTCCGGCCGCCGCGCCGCCCACTCTCCCGTGCCCACTCCGGCGCGCAGCACCCACAGCGAGCTGCGGCCTCCGTCATCGCTCAAGCGCACCGTGGCGACCGCCGTCCCCTGCGCCAGCGCCGCTCCGCCAGAGAGGCCGGTCTCCACGGCGACGCTCTCCACCTGCCGCGGCGCCGGAAAGTCGGCCGTCCAGGCCGGGCGGGCCGGATCGAGCATCACACCGCTCTCCGGTGGCAGGAGAGGCTGGCCGGACGGGGGTAGATGGAGGAAGAGGGCGAGGAGGATGGCGGCGGCGGCCAGAACGGCGCTCCCGGCGGAAAACCGTTTTTCGAGCCGCTTTTCGAGAATCGTTCCGAGCATCATCACCGCGGCAAACCCCAGCGCCACCGCCACCGCCGCCCGCAAACCAATCACCAGGCCGGCCAGACCCAGCGCCGCCTGGAGCGGCTCGTCACGCAGCCACGGATAGGCGGCGAGGAGCGCGGTACCGGCCAGGAGCGCACCGGTCCAGACCCGCTGCGCCACCGCTGCCGGTCCCTTCTTCCGCACCGCCAGAGCCGCCAGCGCCAGCGGCGCCGCGAGAGCCGAGGCGTCAGGCATCTGCGGTGTCGCCGCCACCAGCGGCAGCGCTACAAGCACCCACCAGAAGCGGTCGCTCTCTGGCAGCAAGGCGCCCGGCAGGAGCAGCGGCAGCAGGCAGACCGCCGCGAGGAGAGACGGTCCGGAGAGATGGCCGTGCGTCGCGAACCAGAGCAGCCCCGCGGCGGCCGGAACCGAAAGACACGCGGCAAGGCGAGGACGCCAGAGCGCGAGGCCGGCGACCGCAGCGGCCAGGCCCGGTCCCGGCGCCCAGGCGATGGGCGCGAGCAGCACGATCAGCGCCGCGCTTTTTCCGCTCCGTCCGAGGTCCGAGCGGGCGAGCTGATCGCCGGCCACCAGGGCGAGGAGGCCCAGAGTGGCCAGCACGTTCCAGCCCGGTGCCAGCAGGAGCGCCGTGCCGGCGGCGAGCAGCGCCGGACCGCCCCCGTGGCGCCGCGCCAGCAGCGACGCGGCCACCGCGCCCGCGGCCGGCAGCGCCAGGAGAGCCACCAGCGTGCGCGCGTTGACCTGGTGATTGGCCTGGGGGTGGAACAGGAGGTTGCCGCGCAGCAGCACCTGGACGCCGAGCGCCAGCGGCAGCGTCACGTCCAAGGGCAGATCGGGGAGACAGGAAGCCAGCCGGCGCGCCGCGGCGATGGCGAGCAGCGCGGTCAGCAGCAGCAGCATCGCCGCCCCGCGGCCCGGCCCCGGCGGCAGCGCCCAGCCGGCCGTCACCGCCAGCACAGCACCCAGGCCAAGCTCCCAGGCAGGTGTCTTCGCCGGAGCCAGAAACGCCACGGCCAGCAGCGCCGCGCCGGCAAGCACCGCCAGATAGATCCCTTCCGCGGCTCCGGCGGGCTCCGCCGCCCGCGCGAAGACCACCAGCGCCGCCATCGCGGCCAGCGGAACGGACGTCCGCACCAGGCTGTCGGCGAGCGAAAAAGGGGGCGGGGTTCTCACGCGAATTCGGGTTCCGGGCAGGTCTCTCACAGGCGGCGTCGCGACGGGATGTTAGCAGCGTCTACGGACTCCCGCCCTCCGGCGTCGCCTGCCGGTGCGATATGCTCCTCCTGTCATGCTTTCCCGAGACCTCCTCCGCGACGATCCGGAAAAAGTCCGCCAGGCCCTCGCGGGCCGCAACGTCGAACCGTCCCTCCTCGACACCTGGCTGCGCCTCGATGCCGAGCGCCGCACCGACCTGGTGGAAGTCGAGGAGCTGAAGCGCCAGCGCAACGAAGCCAGCAAAGCCATCGGCAAGGTCAAACAGCAGGGCGGCGATGCCGGCGAAGCGATCGCCGCCGTCGGCCGCCTCAAGGCACGCATCGAAGAGCTGGAAGCCCGCCTCGCCGCCATCGAGCCCGTGATGAGCGGCATCGAGATGTCGCTCCCCAACCTCCCCGGCGACGGCGTGCCGGTCGGCAAGGATGAAGCCGCCAACCGCTGCGAGCGGACCGTCGGCACGCCGCGCGCCTTCTCCTTCGAGCCCAAGGCCCACTGGGACCTCGGACCGGCGCTCGGCATCCTCGACTTCGAGCGCGGCGCCAAAGTCACCGGCGCCCGTTTCACCGTCTCCTTCGGAGCGGGAGCCCGCCTCGAGCGCGCCCTGATCTCCTTCATGCTCGACCTGCACACCCGCGAGCACGGCTACCGCGAGGTGCTGCCGCCGTTCATCGTCAACCGCGAGTCGTTGACCGGCACCGGCCAGCTCCCCAAATTCGAGCAGGACCTCTTCCACCTGGAAGGGTTCCCCTACTACCTCGTGCCCACCGCCGAGGTGCCGCTGACCAATCTGCACCGCGACGAGATCCTCGACGAGGCGCAACTGCCGGTCCGCTACACCGCCTACACCCCCTGCTTCCGCAGCGAGGCCGGCTCCTACGGCAAAGACGTGCGCGGACTGATCCGCCAGCACCAGTTCAACAAAGTCGAGCTGGTGCAGCTCACCGCCCAAGAGAAGAGCTTCGAGGCGCTGGAAGAGCTGACCGGCCACGCCGAAAAGGTCCTCCAACTCCTCGGCCTGCCCTACCGGGTGATGACCCTCTCGACGGGAGACATGGGCTTCTCCGCCGCCAGGACCTACGACCTCGAAGTCTGGCTTCCGGGGCAGAACGCCTACCGCGAGATCTCCTCGTGCAGCAACTGCACCGACTTCCAGGCCCGGCGGGCGAACCTGCGCTACCGCGGCGCCGGAGGAGGCAAGACCCGTCTCCTGCACACCCTGAACGGCTCCGGCCTGGCGGTCGGCCGCACCCTGATCGCCATCCTGGAGAACTACCAGGAGGCCGACGGCTCGGTGACGATTCCCGAAGCCTTGCGTCCCTACACCGGGGGCCTGGAGAGAATCACCGCGGCAGGATAAGCTTGACTCCACGGAGGGGTGGCTGAGCGGTCTAAAGCAGCGGTCTTGAAAACCGCCGGTCGTTCACGCGGCCCGTGGGTTCGAATCCCACCCCCTCCGCCATTCTCGGATCAATGGTTTACAGGAAAGTGCCGGCTGAGTGCGAGCCTTGCGAGCGGGAAGGATCTGGGGGGGCGGACCTTTCCATCCCCCAGATCCTTTGAGTCGCCGATCACCGACGACACGGCCGGGGATCGGGCTCAATGCTTGTGCTTGGGCGGCTGCAGGCCGCCGTTCCAGGAGGTGTCCTTCAGAAGGTCGATCCAGTTGATGTTGGCGTGGAGGACGTTCAAGTCGCTGCCTGGCCACGCGATGTTCAGAATTGCCGCCCGCTTGAATTCCTCTGGTCCCTGCTGTGGGCCACCCGGGAGCATGGGGGGCATCACGAACAGGGCCAGGTCGACGATCTCGAGGTCGTTGCAGGCCAATTGGCTTGGATCATCCAGGCACCAGGGATAGGCTTGAACGTCGCCGCCGGTCAGGTTACCCTGCCCATCCACCTGGAGGCGGAAAAGGAGGGCAATCCTGCCTTCGCCGTAGAAGCAGGGATCGTTGTCAATGCAGTTGTTGGCGTAATTCAAGATATTCATGCGGTATGTTAGAGGCTCGGTTCCTCGAAAGAGGACAATCTTATAGCGGAGCCGCGGCCCGAGACAGCCCGCCCTCCCCTGAAACAGGCAAAACGAGGGCCGCATGGTGCGAGCCAGGATGGAGTAGACCTTGAGGTCGAATTCGCTGACCTCGGCATGGCAGGCACCGAGCAGGTTGTCCATGGAGAGGCTGCGAGCACCGCGGTCGGCTTGGCCGGCGCCGGGGCTGCGTTGGTTCGTGATGCGCAACGGCCCTTGCGGCTCGGTGGGGTTCGGGGACTGGGGGGCTAAGTCGAGCTGAGCATCCAATGCCCCCCCGCCGGAGACGAGAACGCCCAGATTGGTCGCCGCATCGCGGCGCACGAGGGTGGCCTGCGGCAGGCGTGGCCTCTTCGGGTTCGGGAAGTCCTCGGACTCCCGCAGGATCAGATCGAACGGCATCTGGCTCTCTTTCCTGTACCACGTCGAGGAGTCGTATGGATCGCCGTCGATTTCGCTGCCCACCGAGAGGCCGCGGTAGACATCGCCGCCTGGTGCGCTCCGCCAGAGAAACAGCGTCGAGCCGTCGGAGTTGACGACGGCCCGGTGGAGGAGCCGCATCATTTGCCGCTCTTCGCAATCCACCTGGTCTTGGGTCAGTGGGTTGCCGAAGCCTTGGGCGGAGGAGAGCCGCACCGAGGCGAGGAGAAGCAAGAGGAACCAGTGGCGCGTTTTCATAAGGGCCTCGTTTCTACTGCCTGAACAGCTTCAACAGGATATCGAACTTGTAGACCGGCGACGTGATTACGCAGTTGGAAGGGCAGGTGATCGTCTGGGTGGCCAGTGTCGTGGTGGTCTCAGGGTCAATCCAGGTCACCGTGTAGCTTCCGTTCGTCAACGGAGTGTACGTCTCCTGGTAGCCGGCGGGTCCACCAGCCGGAGGAGAGACCGTCCAGATCCGGGCGTCGTAGGAGCCGAAGGGAAGGAGCGAGTTGCTCGGGCAGCCCGAGTTGTAGTCATTGGTGTCCGGCTTGCACCTCACCGTGCTGTGGTGGATGTAGAAGAGCAGTGCCTTGTGGGGGTGATTGGGGTCTCCGGAGCTGATCGGCACCTCCAGGGCCGCCCAATACCTCTGGGACTTGGTCCGGGAGTCCCATGCTCTATACGTGCCGGGGGTGAACCACGAGGGCATGACCGCCGGCTGGAAGTCGGTGAGAGCAGGCTTGGGCACAAGGCCGAACCGGTTGTCGAAGAGGCTCAGGAGACGGCCGAGCTGCGCCCGGATGTTCGTCGCGAGGGTGTTGGGGTTCGGGAGCTGATTCAGTCCCAGGTAGCCGAAGTGATCGTAGGTGCTGCCCCCGCTGAACAGGAACTCCCAGGCCTCGGCACGGGCCGGAGCGTCGCTGTACTGCGGATAGGAAGGATCGTTCGCCGAGCCGTTCAGGTGCCGCTTCGTCCCCCGCTCCCCGCCGAGGTTGGTGATCGCGTTTTCGTTGAAGCCGAGGGGCATGTTCTTTTTGTTGTAGCTCGAGCTCCGGATCATGTCCATGGCGCCCAGATCCAGGGTAGTTGTGGCAGACGGAAACCGGCCGATGTTGGGTAAGCTGACCTGTGTGTAGTGGCCGTTGAGGATCTGGGGGTCGAGGGGGAAGTTGGGATCGAGCTGCCAGCCCGGTGGCGCCGGTGTCGGCTGGAGAAGAGCGCCGGCGCCGAGGTTGGTGAACGGCTGCACGGCGATGAGGTGGCCGTAGAGGAGGGCGGGGCTATGCGCCTTCTCGGCCTTGCGCACCTCGTAGATCATCGACTTCTGCCATTGTGTGACCGCCAGCGGCTCCGCGACTTTCTTGACGTTGTCGACGTCCGTGGCCTGCCCTTCCGGCTCGTTCGCGACCGCAAAAAATATATTGTCGTAGCACCACAGGGCTTCGACGGTCCACTTGATGACGTTGGCCTGAACGGCGCGCATCTTCTCGTTGGCCGCCGCGGCGGGCGAGGTGGTGTCGTTGGTGACGAAGTAGAAGGGGCTCGTGAAACCGGCGGTTGCGAGGCCGCCCGGGGCGGCCGGATCGAGGGACCGGGCCTTGGCGCCCGGCTTCGACCATGGGCCGAGGTTGAAGGCCTGTCCTTCGAAGGGGCTGAAAAAGGTCACCTCCACGAACAGCTTCTGGGACCGCGCCATGTCGACCACGGCGCGCAGGCGGTCGAAGAAGGCCGCGAAGCCGCCGGTGGCGGTGGCCTGGCTGTCGAGGAGCCAGTAGGCGGACCCGGTCGCCGGGGTAATCCAGGAGAAGGGCGCATTGGGCGGCCCGTACGGGGCCGGGTAGCCGTAACCCATGCCGACCCAGACCTGGACCTTGTTCAGCCCGGCGTTGTGCGCGAGCGTGAACAGTTGCGCGTAGTTGGTGAGACTGCACTGGTCGCCCTGCGGAACGCTGAGGGCACACCCGGAATCGGCCGAAACGCCGACGAGCATGCGGGGGACGTTGGCGTAGGAAAAGTATCGCGGCTTGTTGGCCGCCAGGCGGAGCGGCGCGACCCCGGAGCAGGTGACCGGCCCGAAGGGGCCGGGAACGTCGACCGCATCCATGTTCGCCGAAAACGTGGGGTCGCCGCCCGGCGGAACGTAGTCCAACTGGTCGCCCGTCGGGGGCTCGAGAAAGACGGGTGAGCCGATGTACAGGTCGAGCGGCAGCTCGAACTGCGGGTCGTCGAACCGCAGGCTGGGGTCTTCGTCGGAGGCCAGGTCGCCCCAGGGCGGTGGCGGAGCGTCCGGAGGGGGATCGGTCTGCGTGCGAGCGCGCGCCGGATGAAGCAGGGTGCCGAGGACGGCGGCGGCGAGGACGATGGTACGGCACAGCACAAGCTCCTGAGAACGGGCCATGCGGTCTCCTCCGGTAGAGAGTCTGTGTGCAACCCTTCACTCTCTCATGTACGGGAGGAGGGCGAAAGCGAGCCGTGAGATCTGCCGCGCCAGCTCCACGGTGGCGGCCTCCACTCCAGCTCAGACGTCTCATCCGGAGTGAGGCTGCCAGTCTTCTCCCGGATGACCAGATCAGCCACCCGAGCCTTCGCAGTTTCAGAGGGACGGAACGCGATGACTTTGCTCGGGCTGCTCTCGGCCGCGATCAGCTTGATGACCTCTTCATAGGCGCGGTTGACGTTCATCGTCTCTCTATTCTACCCACGGCAGAGAGTCGGCCGAAGCGAGCAGGCGACTCGGCAGCCGATGCTATAGTAGCTGGATGGCCGATCGGCACGACGAAGAGGTTCGCCGGCTCACCGAGGTGCTCGCGACGGTGGTGCGAGTCGCGGGCCGCACGCGGCAGTCGCTGGAGGGGCAGATCGGCTTGAGCAGCGGCTACTTGAGCAAGATCCTGGGCGGCACCGTCGATCTCCGGACTCGGCATATCCTGTCGATCGTCGAGGCCGTGGGCATGGACCCGGGCGACTTCTTTCGCTTGGCGTTCCCGCGGCGCCGGCAGGCGAGCGACAGCGGCAAGGGCGCCCGAAGGCTGATCGAGGACGTCCAGGATGCCCTGGGGCAAAGCTCGATCGCCGAGCCCGAAGCGGCTCCTCTCTTCGATGAGCAGGTGAAACGCTCACTCGGCCGTCTGCTCGGGTTCATCGCCGAGGAGGATCCGGAAGCGGACTGACTCCTCAGAGCGCCTGGAAGCGGAGCTGGGGCTCGCGCTCGAGTTGCTTCAAGAACCGGCTCACGTGCCGGACGATGCGCGGCGTGACCCGCTGTTTGTGGCAGGCGCGGTTCAGGTAATCGAGCGCCCGCACGGCCTCTCGCTGGATGCCAAGCTTGCGGAAGGTCGCGAGCATGTCCGCGGCCAGCTCCTTGACCTCGGCATTCTTCCCCCGTTCCAGCCAGACCGCCGCGAGATCAAGGCCGACCAGGGCCGCGTTGTAGCCCTGGTTGTGCTCGAGAAAACTGGCCCGGGATTCCGAGAGTGCTGCTTCGGCCCGTGCGGGCTTCTTGAGGCCCGCGAAGATCTGTCCTTCCACCCAGCGGAGCTTCGCGAGGCTCAAGGGCTCTCCGGCCAGTGCCCGCCGGAGCCCGCTCTCCATGAGCATTTCCGCCGCCTCCCGGAACTCGCCGCACTGGACCATAACTTCCAGACTGCTTTGGGTGGCCGAGATACTGAGCCGCGGATCACGTTCGCGGTCGAGCAGCTTCACTCCTTGGCGCAAGAGGCGGAGCGCTTCCCGCGGATTGCCCTCGTAGTTGGTGTAGATGCCCTTACTCACCAGCGCTCGTCCCGCCAGATGGTCGTCGCCCATCTTCCGATAGAGCTTGTAGGCCCCGCTCAGGAGCTCGCAGGCGTCGGAGGGCCGGCACTGGTCGTTCAAGAGCGATGCGCGCAGATCTGCCACTCGGGCGAGGAGGAGCAGGTTCCCGGTCCCTTGCCGCAAGCGTTCTTCGGCGGTGTCGAGCGCCGCCTCGGCTTCGTCCAACTCGTCGTTCACGCGATGGGCGTTTCCGAACTCCGCCCAGGCCCGGGCCTGGTGGTCGGCGATGAGTGGAGCGTCGTGCGTTGCGGGATCGAGATTCTCAGCCGCCGTCTTCGCGAGGAGGGCGAGCCGGAGCATCTCCTCCGAGTCGCGGTAACGCTCCTCAAAGCTGAGCTGCAAGAGCACCTCCACGAAGGGCCAGCCCCGCAGATCCATCGCTTCGTCCTCCGTGAGACCGGCAAGCCCGCGGGGGTTGGACCGCAAAAGGTCCAGCCCCCGCTCGACACGAGCCCACTCCTGGTTCCGCGGCTGCGGTCGGCGGCTCAGCACCGTCGCCAAGGCGCGCGCGATCGGCGCGTCATAGTGGTTTCCTGGAGCCACGGGCGTATCCGCACACATCCTCTCCGGCGTGAAAATCAGGGGGAGCAGCGGTCCAAGTCGCCCGGCGCACGCCGCGCACCCCTTCAGGAGGTGCCGAAGCACCTCTTTCGCCTGGGGCCGGGGAAGCTCACCCCGGAGGAAACGCTCCGCCTGATCGGCGGTCAGGTGATCGCTCACGAGGCTCCCTCCCTTCGCACGAAGAGCTCGCGCAAGAACCTCCGTAGTGTCGCACATACCGGGCAGAAGATGCCACGCGGAGAGAACTCTCCCCGCGCCTGGTGCCGCCGGTTTCCGGAAGAGCGGAGCCTAGCCAGTTGAGGAGGAGGCCATGCAGCGCCCGTCCGGCTCGATGCACAGACCTTGATCGAGCTGGACCGGTGCGCCACCCGGCGTACACCTGCCGTTCGGGTCGATGCATGGTCCTGCCTCGAGCTGGATCGGGGCGCCGCTTGGCGTACACCTGCCGTTCGGGTCGATGCAGGGCCCATTCTTCTCCAAGAGCGACCTCATCCAACTCCAGGCCCACGCGAAGAATGCCTCGCCATCCTCATGCGTCACACCGACTGCCTGTTTCGGCAACGGCCCGCCTCCTCCGGCCGTGGCCGCCGGGACATTCATCATCAGGAGGCCCAGGAGGATAAGCAGCGCCGTGATCTGTTTCCTGCCTTGCGGGAACATGGTCGATATCTCCTTTCCGCTGGAGCGCCCACAAGCCAGGAGTGGCCGCGGCGTCCGCGGATGCGCAACGCCATCGTCTGCCGATTGTTGCCCGAATGCGTTCCATTGTGTTGCTCAATCGAGAGATCCTGAGGGTTTCGTCATGAAGGAATCTATACCCTGAAATCAGTAACGCCAAGTATCAGGGTGACCGGCGGCAAGAAGGCTCCCGTTCGGGCGATTCTGCGCTCACATCCGATCACTCTGCTGTCAAAGAAGTCTATCGGCGGAAAATCCTTTCCATCGTTCCGAGCGCCGGCGGATAATTCCGACCATCCGGATGAATTTGCAGAATGACAACCCCAAAGAGACAGCTCCCCGCTGACCAGCGACGCGCCATCGGTGTCCGGATTCTGGAACGCCGCCGCACCAAACGCTGGACGCAGCGTGAATTTGCCCGGCGCATTGGCATCCGGTACATGCGGCTCTCCAGGTTGGAGAATGGCCACGTCACCCTGAACCTCCCTGAGCTGCTGCTGATCGCCGAGGAGCTGGACGCCGGCCTGGAGGAGCTCGTCTGGGGCGTGGAAAGGCGTCCGGCGGCCGTGCTCCCGGAGCTGGAGAGCTTTGGAACACCCGAAGAGTGCGCGGTTCTCAGAAAGTTGCTCTGGGTCCTCGAGGAAGGCCTCAAGGCGATCCGGCCGAACCCAGGCGAGGACCAGGACGATGCAAATCCATGACACGCCGGCCGGCGAGCCGGAGATCATCGATCTGCTCACGCGGATGAAACCGCGCTTGCGGCGCATCACGGCGAGCTTCCGAATCCCCGTGCCGGACTCCGAGGATCTCCTCCAGGAGGCCTGCCTTTCGCTCGTCCGGCACTGGAGACGAATCGACAGTCCCGAGGCCTGGCTTGCCCAGACTCTGTATCGGATGTGCTACCACTTTTCCATCCGCCGGCGCCGCGCCTGGCTGCATTATCTCGATCACGAGATTCTTGCGGCCATCGCCCCGGCGCAACGACCCGAGCAAGAACGAGCCGAGCTGTATTCGGATTTGAAGGCTCTCGCTGCCCTTCTGCCCGCTCGCCACTGGCTCATTCTGGAGCTCCGCTATGGTTTGGGGATGTCGGCAGAGGAGATCGCATCCAGCTCGGCTATCGCACCGGGACAGTCCGCAAGCTCAGCGCCCGGGCACTCGTGCGCCTTCGTCGGGCCGTACGAGGGGACCGGCGGCGATGAGCAGGTACGCTGCTCCAACGAGCAGGTAGGCCCCTCCAACGAGCAGGTAGGGCAGCGTACCCAATGGATGGCTGAAACAAACGAGCGGTTGGAGGCCGGCAACGAGCGGGTGGACCGGTCCACCCGCTCGTTGCGCAGCTCCAACCACTCGTTGCGCGGCTCCACCTGCTCGTTGCGTTGCCCTACCTGCTCGTTTCCGGCCTCTCCCCGCTCCGCTGGCGCCTTCCGCGGTCCCTCTTCAAGGCAGCAGGCCGCGGCGGGCGGCGTAGCGGACGAGCTCGGCGGTGTTGTGGACGCCGAGCTTCTCCATCAGGCGGCAGCGGTGGTTGTCGGCCGTCTTGACGCTGATTCCGAGATCGTGGGCGACCTCTTTGGTGGTATGGCCGTCGACGACGAGATGGAAGACCTCGCGCTCGCGCGGTGAGAGGCCGCCGTAGGGGTCTTCCACCGGCGCCGGCAGGCGGTACTGCTCGGCGAGCACGCGCGCCGCCTGCGGACCGAAGTAGCCCTGGCCGGCGTGGAGGGCGCGCACGGCGGCGAGCAGCTCGGCGACGGCGCTGTCTTTGACCAGATAGCCGGAAGCGCCGGCGCGCACGACCGGCAGGACGTACTCCTCTTCTTCATGCACGGTCAGCGCGAGGACGCGGACCTGCGGCATCTCCTCATGGATGCGGCGCACGGCTTCGAGACCCGACAGGCGCGGCATGGTGAGATCGACGACCGCGACGTCCGGATGGGTGGCGCGCGCCTTCTCGACGGCTTCCAGGCCGTCCGCCGCCTGCGCCACCACCTCGCATTCGCCGCTCTCGACGAGCAGGCTGACCAGGCCCTGGCGCACCAGGGTGTGGTCGTCGGCGACCAGCACCCGCACCCGGCGCATTACGCGGGCGTCTCCTTGTCCGCCGTTTCGGTCAACGGCACGACGGCGGAGACGAGGGTTCCGCGGCCCGGCTCGGAGACGATCTCCAGACGGCCTCCGAAAAGCTCCAGGCGGTCGCGCATGCCGCGGAGGCCGGAGCCGGTGGTCGCTGCTCCAGTAGCCAGAAAATCCCGGGGATCGAAACCACGCCCGGCATCGGCGACCCGCAGCTCCAGGACCTCGCCGGCGCGGCGCACGGCCACCTGCGCCTGACCCACACCGGCGTGCCGGAGAACGTTGGTCAAGGACTCCTGGACCAGGCGGAAGACCAGGGTTTCGAGGTCCGGATCGAGCCGCTGGTCGAACAGACCGAGATCGAGATCGACCTTGAGGCCGGTGCGCTCTTCGAGCGTGCGGGCGAGCCAGGAGAGCGCCGCCGCCAGCCCGAGGTCGTCGAGCACCGGCGGGCGCAGCAGGCGCGACAGCTCGCGGCTCTCGTTGAGCGCCAGGCGCGCCATCTCGACCGAGTCCCCGAGGTGGGCCGCGACGTCGGGCGGCAGCGTGGTGCCAGCCTTCTCGCGCAAGCGTTCCAATTGGTGGGTGAGAGCCGTCAGCGTCTGGCCGAGGCCGTCGTGCAGCTCGCGCGCGAGGCGCCGCCGCTCATCTTCCTGGACTTTCCAGACTGCTTTGGCGAGGCCGCGGAACCGCCGCTCGCCGTCGATCAGGCGAGCGAAGAGCCGCTCGTTGGCCCGGGTGATGTCGCGCACGCGGTCGACGATTTCGTGCATCGGATCGATGGGCGGAGGGTGTGTCTGCGGGGGTGTCTGGGTCATGGCAGCGCTCTGGCCTGGATCTGCGCGAGGCGATCGAACGACTTTCTCTGTTCGGGCGTGAGGTCCCGGCTGACCCTGGCGATCTCTTCGGCGGCGTAGCGCCGCTCGGCCGCCGCTTCGGCGCTCCGGCCGTTTTTCTCCAAAGCGAGCGCCAGCAGGCGGTGCAGCCGCCAGGCGCCGGCGGAGCCTCCGCAGGCGGCCGACAGATCGAGACCGGCCCGGGCAGCCGTCTGCGCCCGCGCCGCGTCGCCGGCGGCGAGCTCCGCCTGGGCAGCCAGCTCGTCAGCCCGCAGGCGGAGACGGGCTTGGCCGAGAGCGTCAGCCTCGGCGCGCAATCTTTCCCACCCGGCGAGCGCCTCCCGTCCGCGATCCGCGAGGCCGGCTGCCGAAAGCCGCGCGGAAAGGAGCTCGACGACGCTGTGGCTCTCCCGCGCTTCGGCGACCGCACGCCGCAGAGCCGCGGCCGCAGCGGCGCGGTAACCAGGGGCACCGCGCGCCAGGCGAAGCTCGCCCTGCAGCCGGTCGAGCTCGGCCTGCTGCTCGCTGTTCTTCCCCTCGCGCAACAGCTCGGCGGCGGCGCGCAGGCGCTCGGCGGCGGCGTCCGTCATCCCCAGCTCCAGCTCGGTATCGGCCGCGGCGAGGGTGAACTCGGCGAGGCCGCGCCGGTCGCCCAGCTCGCGCACGACCGCCAGTGCCTCGGTATAGGAGGAGAGAGCGCCGCTCGGCCGCCCCTGGTACTGAGCGAGCCTGCCGAGGTAGCCGAGCGAGGCCGCGGTCGCCTCTTTCATGCCCAGCTCGCGGCTGGAGCGCAGAGCGGTCAGGTAGGACTTCACGGCCTCGTCCCAATTGCCGCGCGCCAGCTCGAGCAGTCCCAAGTTCTGCGTCGCCAGGACGATGCCGCTGGGATCGGCGCTCTTTTTGGCCAGGTCGAGCCCCTGGCGCCAATAGACCAGGGCGTCGTCGTAGCGGCCGAGCTTGTAGCAGGCGAAGCCCACGTTGCTGAAGCTCTCGGCGAGCGCGAGATCGTCGCCGAGGTCGCGGCGGGCGCGCAAGGACTGGCGGTAGCGCTCCAGAGCCTCCCCGTAGTCGCCGCGCTGCTCGGCGAACGCTCCGAATTCGTTGTAGATATCGGCGATGCCCGGCTTGTCGCCCAGCTTTTGCAGCAGCGCCAGCGCCTCTCCGAGCTGCGCCTCGGCCGCCGTGTGCTCGCCGCGCAGGTCGTGAATGGTCGCCAGGTTGCGCAGCGTCGTCGCATAGCCCCGCTCGTCGCCGATCTTCTTGCGCAGGGCCGCCGCCAGCTCATAGTTTTCGACCGCCCGGTCCATCTCGCCGAGATTGCGGTAGGCGACGCCGAAGGCGTTCAACACCTCGGCCCGCCCCTGCTCGCTGCCCAGCTCGTTCTGCACCACGAGCGCCCGCACCAGGTACTCGTCCACGGCTTTTCGCGCGTTGCCGGCCTCGACCGCGTATCTGCCGAGAAGGAACAGGAGGCGCGGATGATGCGGCGCCAGGCGCACCGCCGCTTCGAGCGCCGCGGCGGCGCGGTCGAGCCTCCCCTGCTCGCCATACGCCTCCGCGAGAGCGATCCGTGCTTCGACATCGTCGGGGTACCGCGCGAGAAGGCGAGAGAGGATCTCCTGGGCGCGGTCCGGACGGCCGAGGAGGCGGGCCTCGACGGCGCGTGCCTCGTCGGCAGCACGGCTGACTCCCGGTCTCAGGGTCTCGACCGCTTTGCGCGCCGCGTCGAGCGCCGGCTCGCCGCGGCCGAGCGCCTTGCGGGCCTGCGCGAGCTCCACCCAGGCGGCGGTATAGCGCGGATCGGCCGCCACCGCCCGCTCCAGGGCCGGCACCGCCGCCAGGGCGTCGCCGCGCGCCAGGCTCGCGGCCCCCTGCGCATAGTCGGCCAGAGCCGCCGGCGAACGGCTGGCCACCACCTCCACGACCGGCGGCGGCACCGCGAGCTGCCGGCGCAGCGTACCGCCGAGCTGTTCGACGAAGCGGAAGGCTTCGCTCTCCGGGGCCTCGGCATGCATGGTCGTCGGAGGCTGGCCGGGCACCGCCGCCGCCAGGGTGAGATCGATCCGCAACTGGCCGCCCACGGCATGGACGCGGCCGGAGACCAGGCGGTCGGCGTCCAGCAGGACGGCGAGGCGCCGCGCCTCCGGCTCCGGCAGGGGACCGGCCGGCAGCTTCAGATCGGCGAGGGTGCTGACGACCTGCCGGCTGTCGAGCACCCGCAGCTCCGGGCTCTCGGCCAGGGCGGCGGCGAGCATCTCCGGCATGCCGGTCGCGACCCAGGCGAGGTCCGGCCGGCCGGTGTCGTCGGCCAGGGGAAGCAGCGCCACGGCATGCCGCGGGCCGGCCGGGGCGGCCGGGCGGCGTTCCTGGCGGGCCGCCTGGCCGCCCGGCCAGGCGCGCTGGCGGACGGCCCAGCCGGCGGCGAGGAGGGCGAGGAGGCAAGCTGTTGCCGCCGCGATCTTCTTCAGCCTCGGGGAGAGGTGGAAGAAAGCGATCGTCGCGGACCGGTCGAGATCGCGGATGAAATCCTCCGCGGTCTGGTAACGCCGCGCCGGATCCGTGGCCAGCAGCCGGTGGACGACCTCGCTCAGGCGCGGCGGCACCTTGGCGCCTGCCCAGGGCAGGTGGCGCGGCGCGCCGGTCATCCGCTGGGCGAGCATCTCGGCGTCGCTTCCCGAGGCGAACGGCAGATCGCCGGTCAGCATCTCGTAGAGCAGGAGACCCAGGGAGTAGAGATCGGAACGGCCGTCGACGGCGTCGCCGCGCGCCTGCTCCGGCGAGAGATAGCCGAGGGTGCCGATGACGGTTCCGGGGTGGGTCAGGCCCGAGCCGGCGAGCGAGCGGGCGATGCCGAAGTCGGTGATCGCCGCCCGCAGGGAGCTGCCGCTTTCGTCGAGCAGCACGTTGCCGGGCTTCAGGTCGCGGTGGACGACGCCTGCCGCGTGGGCGGCTCCCAGGGCGAGCGCGAGCTGGCGGGCGATCTCGACCGCCTGCGGCGGGGCGAGCCGCTTCTCCTCGGCGAGCAGGCCGCGCAGCGAGCGGCCGGCGACGAAGTCCATGGTGAGGAAGACAAGGTCGGCAGAATCGCCCTTTTCAACCCCGATGTCGTGGATGCGGACGACGTTCGGATGGCTCACCTGGCGGGCCAGCACCAGCTCCTGTTTGAACCGTTCGAGCCACGTTCCGCCGTGCATCCCGTCCTGCGCCCGGTCGGGCCGCAGAACCTTGACCGCCACCTGCAGGCCGAGCTGCCCATCGTCCGCCAGGTAGACCATCCCCATGCCGCCGACTCCGAGCAGGCCGAGAATGCGGTACCGGCCAGCCAGCAGCATGCCCGGCTCCAGCCGCCGCACCGTGCTTTCGGTCGACCGCGTCGGGAGGTCCCAGCCTTGCGTTGAAGCTTCGCCGCTCACCGTGGCTCCTGGCCGGCGTGTGCGCGACCACCGCTCTGAAGACTCGCGCCGGCAACTCCTGAAAGACCATCGAGTATCTCACGCGCCGAAGCCCTGGCGAAGCACCGCCCCGCTCTACGGGCCCGCCTGCTGCTGCTGGAGGAGGCTGAACTGGAGGGTCATCGCTCCCGCGCGGAGCAGTCCGGCCACGTCGGTCAGATCACGCTGCGCCCGCCAGACGTCCGGGATGGCGGTTCCGCTCTGCTGCTGCACCGCGCCCAGGAAGATGTCCAGGTCCTGGATCGCGGCCGCCGGATCGCCCTGTTGGATGTGGGAACGGGCCGTGGCCAGCTTCGCCGCGAGGTCCGTGAAGACCGCCGGGGTGATCGCGGCGGCGTTGTCCGCGAGGATCTGGTCGAGCCGGTCCATCTTGTCCGCGCTGACCGCGGCAAGAGGAGTCGGATCGACGGCGAGCAGGAACTCGGAGAATCCTCCCCTGGTTCCGATCACGCGGTAGTCCGTGCCGGTCTTGATCTGCCGGGTGATGTCGGTGAACTGCCCGCCGAGCGGCGCGGCAAAGAGCCGCGTCGACGGCGACGGCACGGTGAGGCTCAGCGGATTGAGCTGGACCGCAACGACGCCTTCGAACGAGAGCCCCCCCGCGGCAGGCGGCTCGATCCGCATCAGGAGCGGAAAACCGGCGGGGATCGAGACTCCCTGCGGCAGACGGGCGAGGAGAGCCGGGTCCAACGGGGAGACCGGGAGGAGAGAGACTCCGAGATTCAGCAGGCTCAGGGAGGTCACGCTCTCGAAGGTCACCGTCAGGTCGCCGGTGATGTCGCCGGTGATGTCGCCGGTGATACGGCCCAGCGAGATGGGGAGGCCGAGCGAGCTCCCGTTGCCCAGGATCCCTGAATTACCCGCCGCGAAGGATTGCCGGTAGTGATCGAGGGCGAAGGCGAGAGATGAGCGCGTCATGGCGCCGGCCGGCCGGACCGTGGCGGCGAGCGGGGAGGTGGTGAAAGAGGCGCTCAGGATGCCGCGGTCGAGAGCGATCTGCATGTAGCCGCGGAGGGCCGCCGGGATGGCGGACTGATCGCTCACGGTCACCACCTGGCCGTTCGCCGTCGCGGTGACGTCCGCGCCCGCCTTGGCCTGCGCCGCGGCGTCGAGACCGAGGGCCTTGACCAGGGCGACGGCCGCGTCGAGGCGGGTGATCGAGGAGCCGGCGGCGAAAGCCGGCGCGGCGGCCGTCATCATGCCGGTGGGCGCGAAATTGTCGTCGCGGAGGGTGGAGCCATTGGCGGTCACCGCCTCGGCGATGGCCTCCTGCGGACCCGTCACGTCGGTGTACTGCGCGGTGTTCGCGAGCGACTGGCGCAGCGCGGTGTCGAACACCAGGGCCTGCGCGAAGTCGCCGCGGGTCACCGGCCAGCTCGGATGGAAGAGGCCGTCGCCCAGCACGTCCAGCATCCGGTTCGTGAGCACGAATTCGATCTCGGCGCGCGCCGGATCGTTCGCGATGTCCGGGATCGCCGGCAGGAGGAGCACCTGCTGGGTGATCGATCCGTCGACCGGACCCGGGAGCGCCAGGCCCGCGAGAGGCAGCGCGACCTCGGGGAGGGCGGCAAGGCCGCGGATGCCGCGGGCTTCGAGCCACCACGGGCCGGCGACGGGGTTCTTGACCACCACCTCGCGGCTCGGCGCGTTGAGCACCGGGAGCGCGACGCCGCTCGACCAGGTGGCGCCGTTCGGATCGGTCAGCAAGAGCCCGACCGTGTTGCCTTCGCCGAGCCCGAAGATGTCGCCGATCGTCGCGAAGACGTCGAGCACCGAGACGCCGGCCGGAACGGTGAACGCCAGCGAGTTGGCGCTGCCCGGCCCCGGCGTGGCGACCGGCGTGTAGTCGATGTGGAACGGCGTCTGCGCGGCGGTGCTGGTGGTGACCGGAAGATTGTAGCTCTGCAGGTCGAGCGGTCCGCCGTAGGAGCCGTACGCCTTGCCGCGGTGATAGACCTTGTCGATGGCGGCGTAGACGTTGATATAGCCGGCGCCGGCTTCGAACTCCGAGTAGCCGGGCATCTGCGACGCGGTCTGGATGAGGATCGCCTTCACGCCGTCCGGCGTCAGGGTCGGGTCGGCGGAGAGCATCAGCGCCACGGTGCCGGCGACGAACGGCGCCGCCATCGAGGTGCCGCTGATCTCCGTGTAGGACAGCAGGTCGGCCGGCGCGAGCTCGAGGTCGTCGCCGGAGATGAGGCCGTTTTCGATCAGGTTGGTCTTGGCGCGCGCGGACACGACGTCGGCGGTGAATTTGCCGCTGTCCGACACGAATTCGCGGCCGGTGCCCGGAGCGGTGAGGGTCGGCGCGTTGCCGTCGCCGGCCGGGCGCTGCGACTTCGGCACGCCGCGCGACGAGAAGCTGGCCAGGCCGCCTTCCTTGGTCCCCGCGGCCACACTGATCACCCAGGGCGCCTTGGCCTCCGGGGTCATCGTGTCCTTGCCCGGGCCGGAGTTGCCGGCCGCGAAGACGACGACGATCCCGCGGTCGTGCGCCATCTTGGCGGCGACCATGATCGGGTCGTTGGGATCGAACGCGCCTTGCCCACCCCAGGAGTTCGAAATGACGCGGATGTTATAGCGGCTCTGGTTCTCCAGCGCGTATTCGAAGCCGCCCAGGCCGTTGAGGACGGCGATCGCCACGCCGGAGCCGAAGCCGATCAGATTGGCTCCCGGGGCAACCCCGGCGTAACGGCCGTTCGACGCCGCGCCGGTACCCGCCACGATGCCCGCGCAGTGCGTTCCATGCCCGCTGGTGAGGTCGGTGATCGGAAGGTTCTCGAGGTAGAGGGGGTTGGTGAAGCCGAGCAGGCTCAACAGGCTCGACAGGTCGAGAAGGCCGAGGACGTTCTGCACCACGTGCGTCGACAGCGGCAGGTCCGGGTGGGTGGCGTCGATGCCGGAGTCGTTGATCAACACGCCGATCCCCTGGCCGCTGACCGGCAGGCCCTGGTGCAGGGCGGTGAAGCCGGGATCGGAGCGCATGCGGTCGACGCCGGTGAGCACACGGGTCTGGTCGTTCAGATACCCCAGGGAGTCGTTGAGCCAGATGGAGCGCACCGACGCGTTGCCGGCCAGGGCGCGGATCTGCCCCGCCGTCGCCGGCACCACCACCATGCCGAGCTGTGGGAGCTTGTAGCCGCGGGTGATGCCCGCCAACAGCAGCGTCGTCAGGTTGCCGGAGATCACACTGCTGCCATTGAACGACACGATCACCGGACCCACCGAGGCGGAATTCAACAGGCCGGTCAGCTTGGCGGTCAAGGACGGACCCAGCGTCGCAGCGGACGACGGGGCCGCGGCGGCGGCCAGCAGCAACATGGCACAGAGCACGGCGGCGCGAATGCGATGGGCGGATGGTGCGTTCATGTCTCTCTCCCCGGGGGCGTATTGCGCCCTGAAACCTCCAAAGCGCTAGTATGAAGGAAGAGAGGGGCCGGCAGAAGTCGGAAATGCCCTCATCCGGCCTGAGGGTTTCCCTCAGGGAGGTGATCGCTTGAAAAGAGCGAGACGGTGATGCCGGCGCGCCTGACGGTCTGTTTCGCCACGGCTCCAGCGCGGGAGACGATCCTGCCGGAGGATCGGGAGACGATCGTCGGCCGCGGCCCGGAGTGCGGCGTGAGGATCGACGACGACCGTGTCTCCCGGCGGCATGCCGCCCTCACGCCCGGGCCGTCCGGCTGGACGGTGGCCGACCTCGGCAGCAAGAACGGCACGCTGGTCGATGGCGTACCGGCAGCGGGCGGGCGCGCGGCCGCGCGGAGCTGGATCAGCTTCGGCGGCCTGATCGCCCGCTTCGAGACCCTGCCGGGGCCGGCCGAGGCGCCGCACGAGGAGAGGCGGCGGCGGCTGACGGTGGCTCTCGACGCGCGGCGGGAGCTCGATCCCGCGATCGGTCTCCAGGAGCTCCTGGCGCGGGTGGTGGCTTCGACGCTGGGCCTCACCAACGCGGAGCGCGGTTTCGTCCTTCTCAAGGGTGAGGACGGCGGGCTCGAGGTGGCGGCGCGCTCGGGGATCTCCTGGGACGATTTGCGGGCAGCGGAGTTCGACGGCAGCGCCAGCGCGGTCGAACGGGCCCTGGCGAGCGGACGCGCGGTGGTCAGCGCGGACGCGCGGGCGGACGCCGAGATGGGCGCCCGGCCGAGCGTCATCGCCGCCGGCATCCGGGCGCTGCTCTGCGTGCCCATCCAGACGCTCGACCGGCGTCTCGGTGTGATGTACGCCGACAGCCGCAGGCCGAGCGCCGCCTTCACCGAGCTGGATCTGGAAATTCTGGAGGCGCTGGCTGCGCAGGCGGGGCTCGCCATCGCGGTGGCGCGCCTCAACGGCGAGCTGCGCGGCCTGGCCGAGCAGATCGCGCCGGTGCGACCCATCTTCGAGAGCTTCGCGGCGATCCGGTCCGAGGGCACGCCGCCCGGCTCAGACCGTGACCTCGGCATACTTGACGCCGGAGTGCTCGGCGGAAACCTTGAGCGGTAACCCAACTCCCTTGGTCGCTTTCAAACTGGCTATCCGTGCCTGAAGGCGGGCGCCCCACTGCAGCGGCAGTACAGTTGAGGGGTCATTCCCGTAGGTCGTCGCGAGGGTATGCGCGGTGATGGGCCAGGAGTTCGCTTGATTGTCATTGTGAAGCTCGAGCTCGAGTTGGGAGAATCTGCCCGTCGCCTCTCTCTTCTTCAACTGACCAACTCCGCCGGTCACGAGCTTGTCGACGGCCTCATAGTTTGGTGAGGTCGATGCCTTGACCTCGACGGCGGTGTTGGATTCGCCCTGCAAAACAGGCCTGCCTTGCTGCATGGCGAGCCTCTCGGTGTAGACCTCCAGGTCCGCCTCCTCGTCCGTGTCGACCCCCAGAATTCCGAAGCTGTTTCTGCCGCCTCTTCCGCTCAGGTCTGTCTTCTCGTCCGCTTTCTGGGCTTCGTAGAGATATGCCTGTGTTTTGTTGTAAAAATTCGCGGACCACTGTTTGAAACCGCCCGCCATGCGCTGTCCGGCGTCCTCATAGTGTCCATCGCCGCTCTGCCCGAGCTGGCTTATTTTTCCCGTATAGGGATCGAGCCGGTTGATGACCTCTCCCTCGTAACCCTGCGCCGTATTGATCGAGGCCCAACCCTCCGCCAAGTCTCCGTCGATGCTCCTCTGGATCACCGCATAGGGTTGTTCTGACAAAGGCGATTGTTCTGACAAAGGCTTAACCGCGGGAGGGAGAATCGAAAATGACGCGACGAGCCCGGTCTGGCGGGGCGGCGCGGTCTCTTTTCGTGCCGGCTGAACCCCTCGGACGGATGAGGCAAAAGCTCTTTGCGCAGAGAAGGGCGATGGGCAAGAAGGCATGGGCTGAAAGCTGTTTCGAGAAGCAAATAGAACTGTTCTGCTCATGAGGTTTACCCCTTCCTTTGGGCATCGATGCGTCGCGGCCAAGACTTCTGCAGGAAGTATACGCGGACCGCCGCGCCGGCCCACGCGACCAGCAGCAGCACACACGGGCTCACCGGATAGCGCATCCGGTTTCCTTCGGTTCCATCCGTCAGGCAGGGCACAGCCAGCACCCAGAGCAACGTGACCGTCGCGAGCAGAGCCACCCACGCCGCCGGATCGCTGCGCAGGCGGCGCGGCAGCAGCACCGCGAGGGCCACAAGGAGAGCGGGGAGGCCCAGGAGAGCGAACAGCGTGTAGGCTGCCGGGCCGCCCCAGACCACAGTGTCGCCGTGGATGGAAGCGGTGGGCGTCAGCCGGACGATCACGCCGCGGAGATCAGGGAACAGCAGCCGCTCGTGCCAGCGCGCATAGCCGCGGTAGAGCGGGTTGTCCGGACCGCGGGCGACTTCCCAATACGAATCCAGATAGCTCGCCCGGCCCCAGAGCAGGTAGTTCGCCAGGCTCTGCCGGAGCCATGCGCCCGGATGCTCGCGCCGCCAGCGCAGGGCGTCGCGGGTCAGCTCGCGATCGGTGAGCAGGAAGACGTAGTGGTTCCAGTTCCGGCCGCCGTCGCTCTTCTCCGGCGCGCTGAGGACCGGCGCGTCGCGCAGGAACGCCGGAGCGCTCCGCTGCCACTGCTCGCGCAGGGCTGCGGGGACCGTTCCGGTCTCCAGGTAGCTCCACAGGACCGGGCTTTGCGCCGCCGTGCCGCGCGCGAGATTGTAGCCTTGCCACGAGGTCATGACCGGAGCGCCGAACAGCAGCACGTTCTTGAGCGGCCAGATGCCGATCAGGACGGCGAGCACGGCCGCGCTCCGCAGCCACACGGCGCGCCGCGGGCTGCCCGGAGCGAGCCGCGACCGGCCGAAGACGAGGAGAGCGAACATCACCACGGCCCAGAGCGGATGGTAGAGGCTGCGCGTCAAGCACATCCCGCCGACCGCGAGAACGAAGAGGAGCAGGGACCGCTCGCCGCCGCGGGTGAGAAAGCGCCACGCCACGGCGAGCGCCGCCAGGAGGAGCGCCGCCAGCGGCAGCTCATAGAAGAAGACCGTGCGGTAGACGTGCAACGCCGGATCGGCGACAGTGAGGAGGACCGCCGCCAGCGCCAGCCAGACCGAGCCGGTGAGGGCATGGACGAGCTCGGCCAGCAGGACGACGACCGCTCCACCCAGGCAGAAGAAAAAGACGGCGAGGAGAGGCTCGGGGCCGCAGCCCAGAAAGCCGCCGAGGTGCAGGGCCGCGGCGAGCAGCGCATTGAGCGCCGGCGGCTGCGCATGGAGGGCCAGCAGGGCGGTCAGCGGCGCGCGGCGCAGCTCGGCGGCGTCGAGCAACTGGTACACCACCCAGGGTACCCAGAAGCGGAACCCCACCGCCGCTGCTGCCGCCACGGAGAGCACGTACACCGCCCCAGCCATCGCGGCCACGGACACCTGCTTGCGCAACATGGCGGTCGAGTATACTCAAGGCACATGCTGTCCCTTTTCCGCAAGAAGACGAATCCAGGCCAGATCTGGCTCGACGCTCCCGACGCGCAGCGGCAGATCGCGGCCCGGGCACGCGCCCGCGAGCTGAACGCCGAGGAGGAGGCGAACCTCAGGAAGTTCGCCGCAGACGGCTATTTCATCTTCCCCGTAGATCTGTCCGTTGCGGACGCCGCGGCGATCGACCGCGACGTCGACGCGCTGTGGACCAACCGGCCCGGCAACGTCGCCTTCGCCTACGATTCGCCCCCCCGCCGCTTCAGCGAGGCCGTCGCCGCCGAGCACCGCAAGCCGCGCTACCGCATCCACGAGTTGCATACGGTGTCGGAGACGGCGCTGCGTCTGTATCTCCAGCCGGCGATCCACCGCTACATGTCGCTGATCCTCGGCGAAACCGCGGTCGCCACCCAGTCGCTGTATTTCGAGTTCGGCAGCCAGCAGGCGCTGCACCGCGATTCCGTCGTCGTGCCGACGCCGCAGTTCGGCCGTCTCGCCGCGGCCTGGATCGCGCTCGAAGACATCGCTCCCGAGTCGGGCCCCCTGATGTACGTCCCCGGCTCGCAGCGGCTGCCGTTCTATGAGTTCGAGCCCGGCCAGCACGTCTACGATCCGAGCCGGCATACGGCCAAGGACGTCGAGGCCGCGATGGCGTTCTACGCGGCCGACCTCGAGCGCAACAAACTGCCGGTCAAGCAGTTCACCGCCAAACGCGGCGAAGTGCTGATCTGGCATTCCGCCCTCACCCACGGCGGCGCGCCGGCGACCGACGCCCAGCACACCCGGAAGAGCTTCGTCGTCCACTTCTCGACCCTGAGCGGCCATCCCACCCGCGAATGCGCGGTCGCCGAGACGCTGGACGGCGTCGCCGGGGAGAGCGTCTTCTCGACCTCCGAGCTCTACCAGCGCGACGGCGCCTTCGGGTTCACCAACGCGCTGAACGGCAAGTTTCTCTACCGGCGATAGACGTCAGGATCGACAGTCGCCGCTGGCGAGCCGGCTTCTCGGACGAAATCTGGACCGGAGGCCTCTGGCTGGACCAGGTGGCGGCGCCGAGGCTCACCGGCCCGACCGCCGTGCCGTTCTCCTCGATCCTTCTCGCCGCTCTGGCCTTCGGCACGGCCGGCCGGCTGGCCTGGCTGGCGCTCGGCCTGGGCGCTCTGCGGACCTGGCGGCGCGGAGCCTCTCCGGCGGTGCTGCCTGGCGCGATGAGCGAGATGGAAGGCTTGGCGGGCGTCCGCGCCCGGTTCCTGGTGTCGGAGCGCATGCTCCTCTCGCGGCTGGCTCTGAGCCGCGAGCAGGTCGTCGACGCCGAAGTGGTCCGGCTCACGGGCTCCCGCCGTGACTATCTCGAAGCCCTGCGGGCCATCGCTCTGCAATCCGGGCGGGCCGCTGTTCCCGGCCTGCCGTTTTTCCACCACCGCGGCCATCTGCGCGAGCGGGTGGCGCAACTCTGCACGGAGGTCTCCATGTCCCGTTCCAAAATCATTGCCCTGGCCACCGCGTGCTCCAGCGTCCTCGCCTTGACGGCGTTCCTCGGCGTCACCTCCTTTCCCCTGATGAGCTCGGCCGAGGCTGGAGGCAAGCCGATGAAGGTCACCAGCGGCGTACAAAGACCAGAGCTCCTCAACCGGACCACGCCGGTCTATCCGGAGTCCGCCAAGGCGAGCAAGGCGGAAGGCGTCGTGATTGTCGAATGCGTGATCGACGAGCAGGGCAAGGTCACACAGGCCGAGCTCAAGAAAACCTCCAGGAACCAGGATCTCGATCAATCGGCTCTGGACGCCGTCAAGACCTGGACGTTCAAGCCGGCGACTCTCAAGGGCAAACCGGTCGCGGTCTATTACATGCTGACCATCAACTTCGCCCTCGACGACAAGGACAAGAAGAAGTAGGCCGGTTCCGCCTCTCCCCACTCCCGTCTCAGCCTCGCAACCAGTCTCCAGCGGTTTCGCTCGCACGCGAACGCCGGGGTGAGGTGTGCCTGCGATCTGCCGCAATGAAAACGGCCGGCGCCCCCCGCGGAGCGCCGGCCTTGCTTCGTCGCTGATGTCTGGCTCAGATGCGGAGGCTCAGGTCGTCGTCATCAGACGATCGATCACTTCGATGTGCTGGCGCTGCTTCCCAAGGAAGCCCTGGATCAGATCGCGGCAGTCGGCGGGGAGCTTGCTGTCTTCCAGAGCGTCCTGGTACTCCTTGAGGCCGTGCTCCTCGCCCTCCTTGAGCGCCTTGAGCGCCGCGGTGTTGCCGAACAGCTTGGCGGAGCCGGTGACCGCCTTGGCGAAGGCGCCCCAGGCGCCGGAATCCTTGGAGGGCTTGCCTCCATGCTGCTCGATGTGGTGCCACAGCTTGTCCGCCGCGTCGCGATGGTCACGCTGGAAGCCGCGGAGCTGATCGATCTGGGGCTCGCCGGCAAACTTGTCGATCGCCTGGCGGTAGGTCTCTACGGCAGACATCTCGCCTCGCAGGAGGCTGTCGAGAACGCTGGTGTCGGTCAGGGTATTGGTGTTCTGCATGCTAGGACTCCTTCCCTTCGTACGGGGCGCAACTGCCCCGCACAAAAGAAAGGTTGCAAGCCGTGTGCCGCTGCGCGCGGTATCATTCCGCCGGGAGGAGCCCCATGGCCCGAGCCAAAAGATACTGGTTGATGAAGTGCGAGCCCGAGGCGTATACGATCGAGGATCTGGAGCGCGACGGCACGGCGACCTGGGAAGGGGTGCGCAACTTCCAGGCGCGGAATTCGATGCGCGACGACATGAGGATCGGCGACGGCGTCCTCTTCTATGCGTCGAACGCCGAGCCCTCGGGGGTCACCGGCCTCGCCGAGATCTCGCGCGAGGCCTATCCCGATCCCTATGCCTTCCAGAAGGGCCACAAGTATTTCGACCCCAAGAGCGATCCGGAGAACCCCACCTGGATGATGGTGGACATCCGGTTCGTTGCAAAGTTTGCCGAGATCATCCCTCTGGCGACGCTCAAGGAGACGCCCGGCCTCGACAAGATGGTGGTCACCCAGAAGGGCTCGCGCCTGTCGGTGCAGCCGGTCACCCCGGAAGAATTCGCGATCGTGAAACGGCTCGGCCAGAAGAAGAAGTCATGACATGAGCGGAGACGGCTACTGGAACGACGTCATCGAGGTGCAGTGCCCCTGGTGCGGTGAGCGCGTGGAGCTCTCGATCGAGCCCGACACCTGGGGCACGATGGTGCAGGACTGCGAGGTCTGCTGCAACCCCTGGGAAATGACGATCACCCGCGACCGCGACGGCGACGCCGACGTCCGGGTGGAGCGGCTGGATCAGTGAGGGCAGCACTCGCCGGCGCCTCTTTTATTTTTCCAGATAGCCTTCCTGCAGACGGATCCGGGCTCCGGGAGCGCCGCGGACTTTGAGCTTGAGCTTGTGCCAGGCGCCGGCCCCGCGGTGCACCGAGGGCGAGTAGCCGAGCACGTACTGGCCGCGGAGCTCGTCGAGGAGCCGCTTCAGGGCCGCCGGCACGTCCTCGATGCCCTGGAGGACTTCGACCCGGCCGCCGCTTTCGAGGACGGTGGCATTGAGTTCGTCCATCTCCCGGCGGTGCCCTTCGGCATCGCGCCAGGTGGTGTAGAGCGACTGCAGCGGCCCCCCTTCCCGCTCGCCGTCGAAGCGGAGGCGGAGCCAGTAGAGCGAAGCCTGGCTGCGCCGCACCGCGCCGCGCACGAGCGCCATGGGCAGCACGCTCTCGACGTCGATGCCGTCTGAAAGGAGCACCACCACCTTGCGGCCGAGGCGGTCGTCGAGGCGCTGGAGGGCCAGGTAGAGCGCATCGTTCAAGGCGGTGCCGCCATGCGCTTCGACGTCGGACAGGCCCAGCGTCAGGATCGACGGGACGCCGGTGAAAGGGGTTTCGACCAGGATGCTGTCGTCGAAGAGGAGGAGCTTGGCCTCGTCCAACCGGTTCATGGCGCGGACGAACGAGCGGACGCCGTTGACGGCGGTGTCGAGCCGCCCTTTCCGCATGCTCGTGCTGGCGTCGAGGAGGAGCACCGCGGTGAACGGCACGTCTCCCTGCTCGAAAGTGACGATCTCCTGCGGGGCTCCATTGTCGAGGATGGTGAAATCGCCGCGGCTCAGGCCGGTGAGCGGCCGGCCCTCCCGCTCAACCTTGACGAAGAGCTGCTGCAGGCGGACGTCGATCTCCATGTCCGTCCGCAGGACCGGCGTGGTGAGACTGGCCGTGCTCGCGCCGGCCGCCCCATCCGAGGCGACGACTTCGATCTGGTGCTCCGTGTTCTCCTGGCCGGCGTCGACCACCCAGCGATACAGCGGCGCTTCGCGGAAGCCGCCTACCCGGACGTGGTCGAAGTAGAGCTCCACCCGCCGCACCGGCGCGTCGCCGGCCCGTACCTCGGCGCGGATCTCGACCAGCCCGAAGACGGGCTGGCCGGCCGGCGGCTGGACGATGCTCACCTGCGGCGCCGCGGCGGCGGACCGCCCGCTGAGAACACCGAGAGCGCTGAGAACACCGAGAGCGACGAAAGCGCTCAGTCGAAGGCCGGAGAGAAAGGACCGTTTCACGAGCGGTTCCGCTCCTTGCGGCCCGGCGTCCTCTGGAGCGCGGCGGCGAGGGCGGGCAGGTTTTCGGGGACGGCGCCCACAAGGTCCTTCCAGGTCTGCTCCAGGACGGCGGCCGAGGGGTGGGTGTAGCGGTGGCGGGCCGATTCACCGCCGGCGCCCTCGGCATGCCCCGGCCGGAAGCCGGCGAGGACCTGGCGCACCTGGGCCGGCTCGTGCCGCAGCTCGCGGACCGCGGCGAGCTCCAGGAGCAGCTTCTCGTCGCCGGGCAGGCGCGCCAAACCTTCGCGCAGGCTGCGCTCGGCCTCGTCGAGACGGCCGGCGGCGAGCAGCGCGCGGCCGGTCTCGTGATAGGCGACGGCGAGCACCCAGCTCTCCGTGGCCTTCGACGGACCCTGGATCAGGCTGGCGAGCAGGCGGTCGGCGTCGTGCGTTTTGCCCAGCCGCCGCAGGTTGACCGCCAGATGCAGCCGCGCCTCGGCGTTCTCCGAATCGTTCTCCGGATGCGCCTTGAGCAGCCGCTCGAGCTGCACCGCGGCCTCGGGATAGCGGCCTGCGCGCTCGGCGCCGGCCGCCAGGAAGAGGCGGGCGGTTTCGTCGTTCTCGTCATAGGCGAGAACCTGGAGGAAGGTCCGCTCGTCCAGGCTGGTGGGCAGACTGTGCACGAGATGGGCCGCCAGGCCGAGCAGGAGCCGCGTCGCCAGTGGCCGTCCCGCGTCGCCCTTCCGGCGGGCGGCGAGGCCGGCCAGGGCGGCGGCGACCTCCCGGGCATGCGCCGCCAGGGCGATCTCGCGGCGCTCCAGAGCGTCCCGGTCGAGCGCTTCGTGGAGCACGGCGACTGGCAGCAGGCTCCGCGGATCGGCGGCGGCGAGCTCTTCCGCGAGGCCGGTCTCAATGCCGGCCAGCTCCTCCGAGGACGCCGCCTGCGGTCCGCTCAGCAAGGGGACTTCGAGCGCCTCCAGGGCACGCCGGGCCGCGGGCTCGTCGCCGCCGGCGAGAAGCTCCAGAGCGTGCCGGTAACCGTCGCGCACCGGACCGGCGGCCAGCCGGCGGGCGGCCGGTGGGGCGGGCTTTGGAGAGTCCGCCGCCGCGGCACGCGGAGTGCCGCCGCCATGCAGCATCTCGGCCCACACCTTGCCTTCGGCGCGCCCTCGGGGACATCGAGGACGACGACGAGCGCCGACCAGGCCGGCGCCTCCGTTCCAGGGACCACAGCGCTCAGTAGATAGCGGTTCGGCTCCAGGCCGGCGGCCGTGAAGGAAACGGTCAGCCGTTCAAGCCCCTCGGACAACCTCCGCCGCGCCTCGATCCGCGCCGGCAGTTCGGTGACGTGACCGCCGTCCGGGCGCCGCACCTCGATGCGCAGCTCTCCGGCAGCCGGCAACCTCCAGACCGGTAGCTCGCAACGAACCTCCTGGCCGGGGCCGAACACCGGCAGCGCCGCCGGCAGCCCGCCGTCCGCGAGAGCGCCCAGCCCCGGCGCGGAGGACGGCGCCACCCAGGGATCCGGCGTGGGAGTCGGGAAAAGGGGAGCCAGCAGCAGAGGGTCCTTGCCAGGATCGGGAACCGTCAGTGGGAGAATGCGCAGGCCGACCTCGCCGGTCAGCGCGTTGCGCACCAGCACCCGCAACGAGTGCTCGCCGGGAGGCAAGGACAGCTCGCCGGAGTACCGGATGCCGCTGCGCTCCACCGCCGGGCCGGCGCGAGTGAGGTCGACCTCGACCGTTTCGAGCAGCGAGGCTTCGATGCTCCCGGCGTTTGAGGCGTCCGCCGTGCCGCCCGCGGACAACGCATAGAGGCAGATCTCGATCCGCAGCAGGTCCCCCGTATTGCCCTTGAGCAACGTGGCGCCGTCGATCTCCACAAGGACCGGCATGCTCACTTTGCCGCCGGCGCCGGGAACGATCACGGGGAGAACGGCGACGTGGATGCTGCCACCCTGCTCGCCGCTCACCAGGAGCGCCGCGCTCTCCACCTTGAGGCCGCCAGTGCGGAGAACGCGCACCGCTGGCGGAACGGGCGTTTCCTGGGCCGGAGCCGGAGAAATCGTCCCCAGGAAGGCGACGAGGAGAGCGGCTGAGCAGCGGAGAGACATCGCCTCGAGGAGGGCCTCAGTGCCCCGCCGCCGCCGTCTGGCCCGGCTTGAACGCCGCGATGACGGACGACTCGACATTGCCCAGCTCGTCGCGCACGGTGACGGCGATCCGGTGCTCCTCCGGGCGCAGGAGGAGCGGCATCTTGTAGACGGCGATCTGGCTGAGAGCGGTCAGGAGCTGCTCGTTGGGCACGCGGATCGGCACCGCGATCTCCCGCACCGGCGAGCTGCGCCCGTGCTGATCGCGGCTGGCGACCCAGACCGACACCTTTCCTTCGTGGAACTTGGCTTGCGGCAGCAGCACCAGGCGGCCGAGCGGAAACTTCACCAGCACCTCCACCATGATCTGGCCCTTGTCGTTCTTCGTCTCCTCGACGACGTCGAGAGCCACCTCGAGCGGGTTCTCCGCGGAATCGAAGAGGAGCGCGGCGAGAGTCCGGTCGCTCATCCGATCCTGCTGCAACCGCTCGCGCCGGCCGTCGCGGTGGCGCACCACCAGGCCCGGATGGCCGCGCAGCGCCACCTCGATCCGGTGGCGCTGGCCGTCCCGCCGGCTCCGTGGGACGAAGCCCAGCGAATAATAGGAAGAGAAATCGTCGCACATGCGCGCCAGGAGGGGACCGGGCTCGATCGCGTCCACCGAGGACAGCCCGCCGGTCGCGTCCGCCAGGAGATTCAGTGATGCGCCGAGATTGGCGACCTCGGTCGCTTCGAGCTCGGGCGACCAGGTGACGGCCAGGCTGGACTCGGCCGACCGGCCGGACAGCCCTTGCGTCGTCCCCAGGGTGTAGAGAGTGATCCGGTTGCCGTTGGCGTGCTGGGCCATCTCCTCGAACGAGCTGGTCAGGTCGGTCTCGAAGCTGTCGAAGCTGGCGCCGCCGACGGCCTTGTTGAGAGAGGCGAACTTGGACTGCCAAGCCTGGAAGAACGACTGGCCCGGGCGGACGGAGAGCCCGCTTCCGACATAGAGAAGGGCCTTGCGCCCCGGCAGGCCCGCCAGGGAGTCGGTGAAGCGGGTGAGGGCGCCGAGGGTGGCGCGGATCTCCGTGGCGCGCCGCTCCACGTAGATGTGAATGCCGTCGTAGACCTCCTTGGCGGCGATCTCCGCCATGTCGGGCCGGCGGCCGTCGAGCGTGTCCGCCCGTTCGATCTCCTGGAGCAGCCGCCGCCGGTCCATGACCTGCGCGCCCCCGGCCGGAGCGCTGCGCTGCACCTCGTCGAGCGCCGCGCGGATGAGGTCCTTGTCCGCGGTCAGCTTCTGCACCACCTCGACCGACGTCCCATCGTATTTCGCCACCAGCGCCAGCTCGTCCGGCCGCAGGCGGGAGATGACCGTCTCGCGCACCGACTTGAGAAGCCGGTTGCGGTCCGGTGCCAGGAGGTTCATGTTGTCGATGACGACGGCGAGTTGGAGCCGCTGCTCGCCGATGTCGACGGCCTGGGAAGGCGCCTCGGCGGCCGGCGGCTCCCCGGCGACGGCGAAGAAATTGGAGATGGCGACCGGCTTGCCGTCCTCCGAGAGCTGAAAGTCCTCCCGCGTGAGCCCGGTGACCCGCTGGCCGCTCTTGTCGGTGACGAACACCTCGACGTTCGCGACCTGGACGTCGAGCGACTCGTAGAACGTCGGGGCCTTCTCCGGTTCCTGCGCACCGGCGGCAGGAAGGATGGCCAAAGAGAGCACGAACGGCAGGCCGGAAAACTTTCGCACAGTCGGCACTCCTCCCTGCGGGCAGGTCGGAAACAGTGGAACAGGAGGATCGTAGCACGGCCCGCCGCCCCGGTTTGGCTCCGCCTTCACCCTCGTAGGCTGACCTCTCGGAAGCCGTCCTTGGAATCTGCTTGAGAAGACCAGCGGATGTCGTTCACATAGACTGTTGGGCAGACAGCACGGAGGCGCGCCTCTGGATGGATACGCGACCTTCGGTTACCATCCCCCGCGACGATGGAGAATCTCCGATGACCAAGGTGACACCGTTCCTGATGTTCAACGATCAGCTTGAGGCGGCCATAGAGTTCTACACCGCCACGTTCCCGGACTCCGAGATCAGGAACGTCGCTCGCACCGGCAAAGACGGTCCGATCACCTCCGCCGAGTTCGTCGTCGGTGGTCAAGTCTTCATGGGCTACAACGGGGGCCCGTACTTCACGTTCTCCGAAGGCTTCTCGCTCTATGTTGACTGCGAGAACCAAGCCGAAGTCGACGAGTATTGGGACAAGCTCGTCAAGGCCGGGGCGATGCCTACCCAGTGCGGCTGGATCAAGGATCCGTTCGGCCTCTCCTGGCAGATTGTCCCGCGCCGATTCATCGAGCTGATCCGGGACAATGATGCCAGGAGAGTGAAGGCCGTGATGGGGGCCATGATGACGATGGTGAAGCTCGACGTAGCGGCTCTTGAACGAGCCTATAATGAGGCGTAGCAGTGCGGAGCGCCCACGCCCTGGGCGTTGGCAGTGCTGCCCAACCAGCCGATGCAGCGGACGGCCTTCGGCCGCCGCTGATCGGCCAAGCGTTCGGTGGACGCGATCATGAACGCACGCGACTGGCAGCTAGATACGGATCGCTGGCCCGGCCCGGACCGCGCACGCTGGGGGATATCTCGTGACGTGGTCGAGCCGAGCCCCAACGGTCGATTTGCCTGTGTTCTCTATTCCTGCAGCGAGATTCGTCTGGGGTGCATCCGTGATCGTTTAAGCCGCCCATTTGAGCCCCGCGCGCTCGGGAAGTAGGGGTCTTTTTCTATTGGGATCAGGTGCCTCCGCAAGGAAAAATCGTAGGAGAGGATGTTCTCGAGTGCGAGCCATGGCGACAGGGTC
>DATARD010000257.1:0-29133 GCA_036264355.1 Thermoanaerobaculia bacterium | reverse complement strand
TGCGGCGTGCTCGGCTTCGAGCTGACCACCGGCCGCCCGGGCGCCGCCTTCATCTCAGCCGGCGGCTACCATCACCACATCGGGCTCAACACCTGGGAGAGCCGCGGCGGCTCGCCGCCGCCACACGGCACGACGGGGCTGTTCCATCTCGCCATCCTGTATCCCGAGCGGCGGGAGCTGGCCGACGGGCTGCGGCGTCTCATCGTCGCCGGCATTCCGCTCGAAGGCGCCGCGGACCACGGGGTCAGCGAGGCGCTCTATCTTCGCGATCCGGACGACAACGGCGTCGAGCTCTACTGGGACCGCCCACAGAGCCTCTGGCCGCGCACCGCGGACGGGGAGCTCGCCATGTACACGCGGCCGCTCGATCTCGAAGACTTGTTGGCGACCTTGAAGAGCTGAAAAGACGAATCCGCATGGTTGACCGTTCGGCCCGGACGGCGTAGCCTCAGCGCGATCGTTTCGAAATGAACGCCAGACTCAGCGCATCTCTCGTGCGCGCCGCCGCCGTTCTCTCCCTGTTTGCGGGGGGAGGTGGGGCCGCTTTGTCTCTCGATCCCCAGACCCCGCTTTCGGCTTTCCGTCTCGATCTCTGGCAGACCGAGCAGGGTCTGCCGGAGAATACGGTGGAAGCCATCGCGCAGACGCGCGACGGGTATCTCTGGGTCGGCACGCAGGAAGGGCTCGCCCGCTTCGACGGCGTCCGTTTCCTGACTTTCAACCGGCGGACGCTGGCCGTGCTGCGCAGCGACAACATCTCGTCGCTCGCCGTGGACTCCGCCGATGGGCTGTGGATCGGCGCCTCCGGCGGCGGCGTTCTCCACTATCGGAACGGAACCTTCACGCCGCTGTCGCCGCCGTCGCCAGACATCGCCGAAAACTCGCTCGGCCACCTGCGCAAGATCTTTCCGGACGGCGACGCGCTCTGGGTCGCTGCGGACAGCGGCGGGCTGGTGCGGGTCGCGAACGGCAGGCTCACGCCTCTCGTCACCAGCCGAGGGCTGACCGACCGTGTCACCGCGGTCTGCCGCGACCGCGACGGCAGCCTGTGGATCGGCACGTTCGATCACGGTCTCCACCATGTGATGCCGGGTGGGGAGGACCGTCCGGTGGGCGGCCTGCTGGATGCCCAGGTGAGGGCTCTCTGGCTGGATGCTGACGGCAGTTTGTGGATCGGCACCCTGGGCGGGCTGAACCGGCTGCAGGCCGGGAGGATGACTGCCTACACGCAGAAGGATGGCCTGGTGGACGACAGCGTCCTCAGCCTGCTGCGGGACCGCGAGGGGAGCCTGTGGGTGGGCACCGAGCGCGGCTTGAGCCGGTTTGCCGGCGGCGTCTTCGCCACCCTGCCGCGCGATCCCGGGCCGAACCCTTCGGCGCGGTCTCTTTTTGAAGACCGCGAGGGGAATCTCTGGATCGGCACCGCGGGCGGCGGCGTCGGCCGCCTCAAGGACGTGCCGTTCACCACCATCAGCCGGTCGGACGGTCTGTCCAGCGACCTGGTCTGGTCGATCCTCCAGGACCGCGGGGGTGCCCTGTGGATCGGCACCGACAACGGGCTCAACCGGTTCGCAGACGGCCGGCTGACTATTTTTTCGACCCGCGACGGGCTGCCGAGCGGCACCGTGCGGTCGATCGCGGAGGACGCGGACGGGACACTCTGGTTTGGCACGTACGGGGGGCTCGTCCATTTCTCTGGCGGCAGGTTCTCGACCTTCCGGCGGAGCGATGGGCTGCCGAACGACACCATCCTCACCATTCTGCCCGATGCCGGCGGGTTGTGGATTGGAACGCTGGGCGGTCTCGCCCGGTACGATGGAGAGCGCTTCACCGCCTGGACGCGGAAGGACGACCTGCCCGAGGAGAGCGTCTTCTCCCTGCGCAAGGAGGCCGACGGCAGTCTGTTGATCGGCACCCGCCGGGGCCTCGCCCGTCTGCGCGGCGGGCGGAGCGAGACGGTGGGAGACACCACGGGCGGCCCGCAGGACAACGTCTTCGTCCTCTATCGAGATCGCGCCGGGACGCTGTGGATCGGCACCCGTTCAGGGCTCTACCGCTACCGCGACGGCGTCTTTCGCGCCTTCACCTTCCGCGACGGCCTGCCCGACGACAGGATCTTTTCGATCCTGGAGGACGACCGCGGCAACTTCTGGATGAGCAGCAACCACGGCGTCTCGCGAGTCCGCAAAGCCGATCTGGACAGCTACGCGGACGGGAAGATCCGGTCGATCCCTTCGGTCTCCTACGGAGTCGCCGATGGCATGAAGAGCGCCGAATGCAACGGCGCCAGCCAGCCGCCGGCCTGGCGGACCCGCGACGGCAGGTTCTGGTTTCCTACCCTCCGCGGCGTCGCCGCCGTCGATCCGGACCGCGTGCCGGCCGGCCGGCCGGCGCCGCCGGTGACGATCGAGGATCTGCTCGTCGACCGGCGGGCTGTGCCGCGGTCCGGCGGCATTCGCATCCCGCCGGATCCGGCGAGCTTCGAGCTCCAGTACACCGCTCTCTCCCTGACGGCGCCGGAGAAGCTGCGTTTCCGCTATCGGCTGGACGGTTTCGACCACGGCTGGATCGACGCCGGGACACGGCGCACCGCCTATTACACCAACCTGCGCCCGGGCACCTACACCTTCCGGGTGGCGGCTGCCGACGGCGACGGCGACTGGAGCCCCGCCGGGACGGAGCTGCCGTTCGTCATCGCTCCCCACCTCTGGCAGACCGGCTGGTTCGCCGTCCTCTGCGTGGGGCTCGCCGCCGCCGCCGGAGCCGGAGCCTGGCGCTGGCGCCTGCACGCCGTGCGGAGTCGCGAGCGGGAGCTCCTGGAACTCGTCGAGCGGCGCACCCACGATCTCCAGGCCGAGCGTGACCGTGCCGAGGAGGCGCGGCGCGAGGCCGAGCGGGCCGACCGCGCGAAGAGCGAGTTCCTCGCCAACATGAGCCACGAGATCCGCACACCGATGAACGCCGTGATCGGCATGACCAGCGTCCTCCTCGGCACGCCGCTCACCGCGGCGCAGCGCGAGCACGTGGACACCATCCGCAGCAGCGGCGAGTCGCTGCTCGGCGTGCTCAACGACATCCTCGACTTCTCCAAGGTGGAGGCAGGGATGCTGGAGATCGAGCCGGTGCCGTTCGACGTGCGCGCCTGCGTCGCGGAGGCGGTGAACCTCCTCGCCGCCGAGGCGGAGCGCAAGGGGCTGCGCCTCGCGGTGCGGATCGCCGCGGACGTTCCGCCGGTGGTGGTCAGCGACGCCAGCCGGTTGCGCCAGATCCTGGTGAACCTGCTCGCCAACGCGGTCAAATTCACCGCCCGCGGCGAAGTCGTGCTGCGCGTCACCGTGCACGCCGCGCCGGACGCCGATCAGGAGCTCCGTTTCGAAGTCCAGGACACCGGTCCCGGCATCTCTCCGGACCGCCTGGACCGGCTGTTCAAACCGTTCAGCCAGGCCGACGCCTCCACCACCCGTTTGTATGGCGGCACCGGTCTGGGCCTCGCGATCAGCCGCCGGCTGGCCGTCGGGCTGGGCGGTGTGATGGGGGTGGAGAGCGAGGAGGGGAAGGGGGCGCTGTTCTGGTTCACCGTCCGTTGCCGGACCGCGCAGTCGGTGCCGCACGCGCCAATCACCCCGGTGCCCGCGGCTCCGGCCGGCCGTCGCAGCCTCGTCCAGGCGCCGCAAAGGCCGCTGCGTATCCTCCTCGCCGAGGACAATACGGTGAACCAGAAAGTGGCGCTCCTGATGTTGGAGCAGATGGGCTACTCCGCCGACGTGGCGGCCACCGGTCACGAGGTTCTCGACTCGCTGCGCCGCCAGCGCTATGACGTGATCCTGATGGACGTCCAGATGCCGGGCATGGACGGCCTGGAGGCCACCCGCCGGATCTCCCTGGAGTGGCCGGCCGCGGAGAGGCCGCGCATCATCGCGATGACCGCCAACGCCTTGCGCGGCGACCGCGAGGCGTGCCTGGCGGCGGGCATGGACGACTATCTGAGCAAGCCTTTCCAGTTCGGCGATCTCCAGGCGATGATCGCGGGGGACGCCCCTCTCGCCGCGCTCCGCAAGGAGCCTTTGCCGGCGGTGGCGGAGCCGCCGGAGGGCTTCGATCCGCGCTACCTGGACCGCCTGGCCGCGCTGGAGGCCGCCACCGGCAGCGCGATCGTCCAGCAGGTCGTGGAGCGGTTCCTCGCCGAGGCGCCGCGGCGGTTGGCCGACATGCGGCAGGCCCTGGCGAAGGGCGACGGCGCCTCGCTGGTGTTCGCCGCCCACAGCCTGAAGGGGAGCAGCGCCCAGTTGGGGGCGCTCCTCCTGGCCGAGCTGAGCGGCGAGATCGAGGCCGGCGGCATCGTCCTCGCGGCCGGCCGCGGCAGTGCGGAGACGACGCTGGAGGAGATCGCCCGCGAGCTCGAGCGGGTCGCTCCGGTGCTGCGCCAGCGGCGGGGGGCAACGGCGATCGCCGGCCAGTAATGTTCTTCGTAATGTCGGGTCTCTAGAATGGCCGAGCCTCATTGTGCCCGTCGACCGTACCGTGATTTATGAGAGTGCAGAGCAGCATTCCGCAGGCATTCCTCGCCGCGGCTCTGTTGCCTCACTGCCGGCGCCGCCCGGCAATCTCTGGATCGGCACCCAAGGGGGCTTGAACCGCCTGAATCGTCTGCGAGGGGGCAAGCTGGAAGCGCTCGCGGCGCGGGGGAACCGGTCGGGCGACAACATCCACGCTCTCTTCGAGGACCGCGAGGGGAGCCTGTGGCTCGGCACCGCGTCGAGCGGCCTGCGGCGGTCAAGGACACTGCCTTCTACACCTTGACGCGCGCCGAGGGCCTGCCCTACGACCTCGCTTGGTCGCTCTTCCCGGCTCGCGACGGCAGCCTGTGGCTCGGCACGGAAGGCAAAGGGGCGATCCATCTGGTCGACGGTGCCGGCGGTGTCGACGGCAAGGAGCGGGCGTGGACGACGCGCGACGGCCTGCCGAGCGATACGGTGCCGGGGGGACGTCTGGATCGGCACCCGCACGGGTCTGGCCCTCCTGCGCGGCGGGCGCCTCACCGTCTCACGCAGAAGGACGGCCTGCCGAGCGACAACGTGCTGTCGCTCCATGAAGACCGCGAGGGACGGCTCTGGGTCGGCACCTTCCGCGGCCTTGGCCCTCTGGCAGGGCGGCCGGTTTGCCGCCTTCCCGGTCGGCACCGACGCCGGGGAAGGGCGCGTCTTCAGCCTCCAGGAAGACCGGCAAGCGCGTCTCGATCCAATCCTGCGCGAGCAGGCCGGCCGGTCCCGGATCAACGCCTGAGCGGCAACGGTTCCCCCAGGCTGATCCTCGCCGGGCGTCCTACAGGACGCATGCGTTCGCCGCGTTCGACCATACGTAGCCGAGCACGTAGGGCGGGACGATGACGGGTGGGTTGCCGCACAGCTCAATGGCTTCCTTCCCGCTGATGTTGTTATACCAGGCGTTCGAATTCGGATCGGTGACCGCGTCGATCGTGCTGTCCCCCACGAAGAGCTCCTGGTTCTGCACCGCCGTCCATCCCGTGATCTGGCAGCCGGAGCAGCTTGCATATGGTTGCACGGAATACTTGATGTTCGAGCCGCCGGCGGTGTACGAGGCGTGGTAGGTGCAGTAGGCGAGGCTGGGGCCACCGCAGGAGGTCGCGGTGCCGGATGACGAGTAGGACGTGCTCGGCAGGACGAGCTCATAGATCGTGCTGGTGTCCACCGCGTGGAGCGCCAGGTAGGTGTTGATCTCGTTGCGGGCGCGTGTGTCGGTGACGTTCAGCGGCGGCAGAGTGGTGTCGAACCAGTCGGGGGAGCCCGCGGCGAGATTCGTGGTGTGGATGCCGGAATACTGGGTGATGACGTTGTACTCGGAGCTCGTGCCAAAGAAGCCACGGTAAGCCTGCAGGGTCGTGGCGTAGGAGTTGTCGGCCCCGCCGGGGGCGAAGCTCGGTCCCCAGAAGATGAAGACGACCTTGGCCGTCACGATCACCGGTCCGCCGTGATAGGTCAGGCCGGCCGCGCCGGCCTTCGCCGGGAACGCTGCAAACACCGCGAACACCGCCCAGGAAGCGAACAAGAGCGCCGCACATCTGCTTTTCATTTCGACACCAATCCTTTCGTCATCGGTCTGTGGATTCCAAGTGCTCTCTGAATCCATTGGTGAGCGAGGGGGGCAAAGGCGAGCTTCGATCGCCTGGAGGGTCTGTGCTACGGTATCGCTTCCGCGCCGGCCGCCGCCGGCTTCAGGAAACCATGACGCCCACCGCCTCAGACATCGCCGTCCGCTGCCGCGGGCTGGTCAAGCGCTACGCCGACGTGGTCGCCGTCAACGGCCTCGACCTGGAGATCCGGCGCGGCGAGTGCTTCGGCCTGCTCGGCCCCAACGGCGCGGGGAAGACGACGACGATCGAGATCCTCGAAGGATTGACCCCGGCGGACGCCGGCGAGGTGGAGATCCTGGGCCAGTCGTGGGAGAAAGACGCCCGGCGCCTGCGCGAAAGGCTGGGGATCTCCCTCCAGGAAACCCAGCTCGCCGACAAGCTCACCGTGGACGAGGTCGTCCGCCTTTTCGCGTCGTTCTACAGCAATGCGCGCGATCCGAACGAAGTGCTGGCTCGTCTCTCGCTGGAGGAGAAGCGCAAGGCGCGGGTGGGCAAGCTCTCCGGCGGCCAGAAGCAGCGCCTGGCCGTCGCCTGCGCCTTGGTCGGCGATCCCGAGGTCCTGTTCCTCGACGAGCCGACCACCGGCCTCGATCCGCAGAGCCGCATCCAGCTCTGGGACCAGATCATCGGCTTCCGCGCCAACGGCGGCACGATCCTGCTGACCACCCACTACATGGACGAAGCGGAACGCTTGTGCGACCGGGTCGCCATCGTGGATCACGGCCAGGTGATCGCCCTCGGCACGCCGCGCGAGCTGATCGACTCGCTGCACGCCGCCAACGTCATCGAGTTCGCCTGCGAGCCCGATCTCTCCGAGGACGTGCTGCGCGGCATTCCGGGCGTCACCGAATCGCGCCGGCACGGCCCCAACTGGCGTCTGGCCGTGGACGCCCTCACCGAGAGCGTCCCTGCGCTGCTGGCCGCGGTCGAGCACGCCGGCTCCCGGTTGCAGAACCTGTCGACCCACCGGGCGACGCTCGAAGACCTGTTCGTTTCGCTGACCGGGCGGGCGCTGCGCGAGGATTGAAGACACCCGATGCCGACCTATCGCCACCGTCCCGCTCTCTACGAGCTGACCGTCGCCCGGATGAAGGAATTCCTGCGCGAGCCGGAAGCCGTCTTCTGGGTCTTCTTCTTCCCGATGGCCCTCGCCGTAGCGCTCGGTTTCGCGTTCCGCGAGAAGCCGCCGGACCGCACCCCGGTCGGCGTCGTCTCCGGCGCCGGCGCGGACGCCGCCGCCGCCGCCCTCGGCCGTTCGCCTCTCCTCCTGCCGCGCGTGATGCCGGAGGCGGCGGGGCGCGAGGCGCTGCGCACCGGCAAGATTTCGCTCCTCGTCGAGCCGGGTCCGCCGGCCGTGTTCCACTTCGACGAAACCCGTCCCGACTCGCGCATCGCCCGGCTGGCGGCCGACGACGCGCTGCAACGCGGCGCCGGCCGCTCCGATCCCCTGGCTGTGCGGGAGGTCAAGATCAGCGAGCCCGGCGCGCGCTACATCGACTTTCTGATCCCCGGCCTGCTCGGCATGAACCTGATGAGCACCGGCGTGTGGAGCATCGCGTTCGCGGTCACCACGGCGCGCAACCGCAAGCTGCTCAAGAGACTGCTCGCGACGCCGATGCGGAAATCCGACTACCTGCTGTCGCACATGCTGTCGCGCCTCGTCTTCCTGGTCTTCGAGATCGTCTTTCTCATCGGCTTCGGCTGGATCTTCTTCGGCGTCGCGGTGCGCGGCTCGGTTCTCCTTTTGCTGGCCATCTGTCTCGTTTCCGCACTCTCCTTCTGCGGCCTAGGTCTCCTGGTGGCCTCGCGGGTGAGCACCGTCGAAGGGGCGAGCGGCCTGGCGAACCTCGTGCTTCTGCCGATGTGGATCGTCTCCGGCGTGTTCTTCTCCTCCGAGCGCTTCCCGGACGCCATCCAGCCGCTGATCCACGCATTGCCGCTGACCGCGGTCAACGAGGCATTGCGCGGAGTGATCAACGAAGCGCAGGGCATCGCCGGCATCGCGCCGCAGATGGCCATCGTCCTCGCCTGGGGGCTGGTGAGCTTCGCCGTGGCGCTCAAGATCTTCCGCTGGAGGTGAGGCAACGCAATGACCGAACGTCAGAACATCTCGAGCGGCGGCCCCTGGGAGCCCATCGTCGGCTACTCCAGGGCCGTCCGCGTCGGGTCGCACATCTACGTCGCCGGCTGCACCTCCATGACCCCCGACGGGCTCGTCGGAGCCGGTGATCCCTACGCTCAGGCCGTGCAAGCGCTCCGCACCATCGAAGCCGCCCTGCACAAAGCCGGTGCCACGATGGAGCACGTCGTGCGCACCCGCACCTTCGTGACCAACATGAAAGATTGGGAGCACATCGGCCGCGCTCATGGCGAGCTCTTCGGGGCGATTCGCCCTGCGGCGACGATGGTTCAGGTTGCCGCGTTGATCGATCCCCAGATGCTGGTGGAGATCGAGGCGGATGCGTATGTGCCGGAGGGGCTGGCCCCTACCTCCCCTTCAACGCCTCCACCGCCCGCTTGATCCCGCCCAGCGTCAGGTCTTCCATCGTGAAGACCTCGGCGATTTTGTTGAGGGTGAAGTTGCCGTACGAGCCTCGCCAGTTTTCCTTGGGAATGGGATTGAGCCAGACGGAATGGCGGAAGCGGTCGCGGAGGCGTTGCAGCCAGACGAGGCTCGATTCTTCGGCTTCCGCCAGGTAGTCGATGGCGCCGCGGCCGTAGACCAGCTCTTCGGGGGCCATGGAGGCGTCGCCGACGATGAGGAGCCGGGTCTCCGGCTTGCGCTTCAGCAGCTCCGCGACCGGCAGCGGATCCCAGCGCTGGGCGTCTTTGTAGACCCGGTTGTAGATCGTGTTGTGGAAGAAGTAGGTGTCGGCGCGCTTGAAGCGGTCGCGGATCTTGGAGAACAGAAGCCGCGTCAGATCGACCCAGGGGAGCATCGAGCTGCCGCCGTTGTCGATCAGCAGCACGACCTCGATGCGGTCGAGCAGGTCGCGGCGGAAGACGAGGTCGATCTCGCCGCCGTTCCGGGCGCTCTGGTAGATCGTCGCGTCGAGGTCGAGCTGGTCGCGCGGCCCGGCGGGGACCATGCTCTTCAAGCGGGCCAGCGCCTGGCTCAAGTTGGCGCCGGCCAAGTTGTTGCTGTCCGCGTAGTCCACATAGCGCCGCTCGCCGATCACTTTGAGCGCCGAGCGCCCGCCTCCCTCGCCGAAGACGCGCACGCCGCCCTTTGAATTTCCGGAGTGGCCGAACGGCGAGTTGCCGCCGGTGCCGATCCACTTGCTGCCGCCGTGGTGCGCCTCCATCTGCTTGCGCACCGTGTCCCAGAAGCGCTTCATCAGCTCGCCCGGCGGGAAGGTCCACAGCGCCTGCGGCGGCAGCTCGCGGTTGCGGACCGCCTCCTTAAGCCACTCGCGGAACTGCGGCGTGTTGAACAGCTCCGGGTCGCCCTCGGCGACCCGCGGCACGTCGATGCCATAGAAGTGGAAGAGGAACGCGCGCTCGTAGGCGTCCATGTGCTCCACCCGGCGCACGAAGCAGAGGCGGGCGAAGACGAACAGCGTTTCGAGGTCTGGAGCGAGGCCGCGCTCCATCCCCTTGTAGAAGTCGAGGCTCTCGGTCATGCTGACCGGCACGCCGTAGTCACGCAGGCGGAAGATGAAGTCGTCGAGGAACATGGCAGTGGTCTCCGCAAGCTTCGCTTGGTGAGCCTCTACGCCGACCGTGCCACGGCGGCCTCTGCGGCCTGGGCGACCTGATCCTGCTGCGCCGGGATTTCGTCGATCCAGCGGGTGAGGACGTTCTGGCCCGCGACGTGGACATGAACCTGCGAGCCGAGCGCCATGGCCACCTTGGTCATCGTCTGTAGCGTGAAGTTGGCGTTGCCGCCGAGCAGCTTGGTCACGTAGGCCCTGGAGGTCCCGAGCCGCCGCGCGAGCTCGGCCCGGGAGACCTTCTGTTCCTCCATGAGGCGCCAGACGTCCTCGATGAACTCGGTGATCGGGCCATCGACCCAATAGTCGACGGAGGTCTCGGCTCGCGCAACGAATTTGCGGAGACGCTCCAAAGAGGTGGCCAGCTCATCCGGAGCGTCAGCGATCAATGGTTTCGAGCTTTTCATCTCTTCTGTCCTCCACGTAGGCTTTTTGTTGGGCTCGCGCCCGCTCTATCTGGGTCCGCGGCGTTCGTTCCGCTTTCGTGAAGGCGACGGTGCAAACGATGACTGCACCGCCCCCGTAGAACCAGACGACCCGGAGCTTCTTCTTGGGCTGCTTCCGGAATTCGAAGAGCCCGTCTCCGAGGTGCTTGCAAAGCGGTTCTGCCTTAGGCGGGCCGCTCACGGGGACCTGTTTTCGGAGAAGCTTGAGCACCTGCTCCGCCGCGATCTGATAGGTCGTCCCCTCCAAATCAGCCAGAAAGTCGGTCACCTGGCACTGTCCTCGGGCGTCGCAAACCGCCAGCACGTCCCAGCGAAGCTTGCCGATCCGAATGAGCTTCATGTTAACTTCCCTGTTAACAGATTGTCAAGCCTCATAGCGTAACTCTCCGGTCGAGACTTCGGTATTGGATGGCTTCCGCCAGGTGGGCGGCACGGATGGCGTCGCTGCCGGCGAGGTCGGCGATGGTGCGGGCGACTTTGAGGATGCGGTCGAGGGCGCGGGCGGAGAGGCCGAGGCGCTCGAAGGCGGTGTCGAGGAGGGTGCGGCCGGCGGGCTCGACGGAGCAGTGCCGGCGCAGCGCTTCCGGCCCCATGGTGGCGTTGACCGGGGTCGTGGCGGAGAGGCCGAAGCGCTCGCTCTGGATGGCGCGGGCCGCCGCCACGCGGGCTGCCACGGCGGTGGTAGGCTCGCCCGGCTGGCCGCGCAGCTCGCGCAGGGAGACGGCCGGCACTTCGACGTGCAGGTCGATGCGGTCGAGGAGCGGCCCGGAGATGCGCGCCCGGTAGCGCTCGACGAGGGGCGGTGGGCAGCGGCAGTCGTAGCGCGGGTCGCCCAGGTGGCCGCACGGGCATGGATTCATCGCGGCAAGAAGTGAGAAACGCGCCGGGAACTGAAGATGGGCGCGGACGCGGACGACGGACACGTGGCCCTCTTCCAGCGGCTGGCGGAGCGCCTCCAGGGTGTCGCGGCGGAACTCCGGCAACTCGTCCAGGAAAAGGACGCCGTTGTGCGCCAGACTGGCCTCGCCCGGCCGCGGCGAGCTTCCGCCGCCCACGAGACCGGCTGTGCTGATGCCGGTGTGCGGGCTGCGGAAGGGGCGCCGGTGGAGCAGGCCGGCCGGCGGCTCGTCGGCGACCAGGGAGTGGATCTTGGTGACCTCGATCGACTCCGCGAGAGTGAGCGCCGGCAGCAGGCCGGGGAGGCGGCGGGCGAGCATGGTTTTGCCCGAGCCCGGCGGACCGATGTAGAGAAGGTTGTGGCCGCCGGCCGCCGCCACCTCCAAGGCGCGTTTGGCGGTCTCCTGGCCGCGCACCTCGGAGAGGTCGGGACCGGGGAGCGTGACGTCGAGCGTGAACGGGTTCGGCTGGACGGCCGGGAGCGGCTCCAATCCGAGCAGGTGCTGGACGGCCTCGGCGAAGCTGCGGACGGCGATCACCCGCACGGAGCCGAGAGCCGCCGCTTCCGCCGCGTTGGCTGCGGGCAGCAGCACCTCCTCGACGCCGAGGCGGTGGCCGAGGTCGGCGATGGCGAGGCCGCCGCGCACGGAGCGGATGGTGCCGTCGAGGCCCAGCTCGCCGCAGAGGAGACGGCCGTAGAGCACCTCCTGCGGGAGCTGCTCGTGCGCGGCGAGCATGGCGGCGGCGATCGCGAGATCGAGGTGGTTGCCTTCCTTGCGCAGGTCGGCGGGAGCGAGGTTGATGATGATGGACTTCGGGGCCAGGTCGAAACCACAGTTCTTGATCGCGGCTCGCACGCGTTCGCGGCTCTCGCGCACCGCGACGTCGGCGAGCCCGACGATCTGGACCTGTGGCAGTCCGTTGTGGACGTCAACTTCGACCTGGACTGGGCGGGCTTCGATGCCCCATGGCGTGGCTGCAGTGGCTCGGGCTAGCATTACCCCCATATAAGACGGAAAACGGGTCGCCAATCTCACACGTTTTTTCAGACTTTCTTTCGTCAGCGCCTCACTTTCGCCCTATGAACGTTCTTGTCGTCGCCACCAAGGCCCCCTGGCCGCCGATCGACGGCGGGCGTCTCCTTTTGCGGACGATGCTGGAAGGGCTGGCCGCGGCCGGCCATCGGGCCACCCTGGTGGCGCCGGTGGACCCGGCGCGGTTCGACCTGGCCGCGGTGGCCGGGGCTCTGAGCGGGTGCTGCGTACCGCAACTCGTTCCGGCGCCACCCGGCTCGCCCTTGACGGCTTTGCTGCGCGCGGTCCGGACTGGGGAACCGCTGTCGATCGCCCGCCATGCGCTGCCGGCGGTGCGGCGGGAGGTGGAGCGGAGCTTGCGCGCCGATCGGTTCGACCTCCTGCATGCCGAGCAGCTCCAGGCCCTCCCCCAGGCGGCGCCGGCTTTCGCCGCCGGTCTGCCGGTGGTCCTGCGGGCGCAAAACGTCGAGAGCGACCTGTGGCGGGAGACCGCGCGGCGGACCCGCGGAGCGCGCGGGCTGCTCCTCGGCATCGAGGCGCGGCGCCTGGCGCGCTGGGAGGGGGAGGCGGTGCGGCGGGCCGCAGCGACCCTCACGCTCACCGCCGAAGACGCCGCGCGGCTGCGTGATCTTGCCCTTTCGGGCGGAGAGATCGCGGTGGTCCGGGCGCCGTTTCCGGACCTCCCGGCCGCGGCGGGGGAGCCGCTGGCCGGCGCTCCCGCGGTCGTCGTGCTCGGCAGTCAAGGATGGTTTCCCAACGAGGATGCCGTCGCCTGGTTCCTCGCCGAGGTCTGGCCCGCCACCTTGGCGATCCTCCCTGAGGCGGTTCTTCATCTGTTCGGCGCCGCGCCGGCCGGCCCGCTGCCGGCGCGGGTGAATCTCCATCCGGCGCCCCGGGACAGCGCGGAAGCGTTCCGCCCCGGCTCTGTGTTGGCGGTGCCGTTGCGCATCGCCTCGGGCGTGCGGATGAAGGTGCTGGAAGCCTGGTCGCGCGGTGTGCCGGTGGTGGCGACGCCCGCCGCTCTCGCCGGTCTGGAGGTGGTGGACGGCCGGGAGGCGTTGATGGCGGCCGATGCCGCGGCGTTTGCCGGCGCTCTGGCTCGCCTCCACCGCGAGCCCGCGCTGGCGGCGCGGCTGGTGGAGGCGGGACGGCGGGCGCGGCGCGAACGCCACGACCCCGCCCGCGTCACCGCCGACCTGATCGCCGCCTACGAGCGGGCGCTCGTCTCTTCCAGGTGAAGCTTCCCGGCCGGCCGCTGGTTGGGATCGGTGCCGGCGTGGGAGTACTGGGCGAGCACGTCTTCCGTGGCGCCGTCGGCGCGCAGGCGGCCGGCGTCGAGCCAGAGACAGCGGGTGCAGTTTTCCCGCACCGCCTGGGGATTATGCGAGACCATGAGCACGGTCGTGCCCGCGGCGTGGAATTCGCGGATGCGCTCCTCGCACTTCTCGGTGAAGGCGGCGTCGCCCACCGCCAGCACCTCGTCGAGGATCAGGATCTGGGGGGTCCAGGCGGTCGCGATCGAGAAGCCGAGACGGGCCTGCATGCCGGACGAGTAGTTGCGGATCGGTGCGCGGACGAAGTCGCCGAGGCCGCTGAACTCGATGATCTCGGCGACCTTGGCGTCGACCTCCTTGCGCGAGCGGCCGAGGAGGAGCGCGTTGAGATAGATGTTCTCGAATCCGGTCAGCTCATAGTCGAAGCCGGTGCCGAGCTCGAGGATGGGCGCCAGGAGGCCGCGGATGTCCGCCTTGCCGCCGGTCGGCTTGAGCACCCGCGAGATCACCTTGAGGAGCGTGCTCTTGCCCGCGCCGTTGCGTCCGACGATACCGACCGTCTCGCCCTGCCGCACGGTGAAATTGATCTCGCGCAAAGCCCAGAGCTTTTCGTACGCCAGGGAGCCGCGCATCCAGTGGATGGCGTACTCCTTGAACGAAGGGATGCGCTGCTTCGCCAGGCGATAGCAGAGGGAGACGTCCTCCAGGCGGATGCGCAGATCGAGCTCGGGCATTTGGATCATCAAACGTAAAAGGGTATGCGGTCGCTGCTGCGCCGGAAGACCCAGGCGCCGAGGGCGAACGCGACGACTGCGATCGAGGTGCAGACCGCGAGGTGGGACAGGGGTGGCACCTTGCCGTAGAAAATCGGATCGCGGAACACTTCGAGGATCGAGCGGATCGGGTTGAAGCGCACGATCCACCGCATCCGCTCCGGCACGATGTCCTTCGGATAGATCACCGGCGTCAGATAGAAGAGGAGGGTCAGCACCACGCCGATCATCTCGACCGTATCGGTGAAGAACACGGCGAGCGGCGCGAGCATCAGGCCGGCTCCGAGGGTGAAGAGCGTGGCGAGAAAGATCGACACCGGCAGGAAGAAGAGGGCCGGCGTGATCGGATGCCGGCTCACCAGCAGGATGAGGAAGAGCGGCACCATCGCGAAGAGCAGGTTGATCACCCCCGACAGCACCGTGGCGAGCGGAAAGACAGCCTTGGGCACCGGCAGCTTCTGGAGCAGGCCGGCGTTGCTGCGCAGGCTGTTCATCGAGGTGACGATGCTCTGGCTGAAGAAGTTCCAGAACAGGATGCCGGCCAGGGCGTAGACCGGGTAGTTGAGCATCGAGTCGCTGCGGAACACCGCGCTGAACACGGTGCGCAACACCAGCATCATGAGCAGCGGTTGCAGCATCGTCCACACAAAGCCGAGCGTCGAGCGCCGGTAGCGCACTTTGAGATCGCGCGCCACGAGGGCGCGAACCAGGTCGCGGTAGCGCAGAACGTCGGTCATGGAGGCTGCTTTCTATAACGCTTGCCCGGGGTTGGCAAGCTTGACCGCCGCCGCGGCGCGGCGGAAGGCCCCGCTCTCCTCGCGCCAGCCGGCCCGCCGCTCCGCCGCCACGAGGGGAGTCGCCAGCCCGCGCCCGAGCAGACGCAGCGCCGCGCCGGCACAGAGGGCGCGAGCGACCCGCCGTGCCCAGGCCACGCCGCGGTGCTTGCCGGCCCAGCGCAGCAGATCGGTCCACAGCAGCTCCGGATTCTGCCGCCCGGACCCGCCGGAAGCGCGCCCGATGGTCGCCCCGTGATGATGGAGGACACGGAATTCCGGCACCAGCTCGACCGTCCAGCCGGCTTGCCGCAGCCGCAGACAGAGGTCGAGGTCCTGCGCGTAGAAGCGGAACCCCTCGTCCATCGGCCCCACCGCCTCCCAGGCGCTCCGCCGCAGCGCCAGGGCGGCGCCGGTCACCCACTCGACCGCGCCGGGGGGCGCGCCGACGGGCTTCACACGCCGCCAGCGGGGGAGGCGGGCGAGGAGCGCCGGCAAACCGCTCGCCAGGGCGAACAGCCAGAGCAGGCCCGGCGCGCGCCCGCCGCTCCACTGCGGGCTGCCATCCGGATAGTGGAGGACGGCGCCTGCCGCTCCCAGGCGCGGATTCCGCGCGAAGGCAGCGAGCAGCGGCACGAAGGCGCCGGGCTCGACCTCGGTATCGCTGTTGAGCAGCAGGAGGACGTCGCCGCGCGCCCGCATCAATCCCTGATTGGCGGCGCAGGTGAAGCCGGCGGCGGGAGACAGGCGGAGGATTTCGAGGTGCGGACCGGCAATCTCCAGAGCTTCGGCGGTGCCGTCCGTGCCGCCGTCGTCGACCACCACCACCTGCAAGTCCGGCACACCGGCGGCGGCCAGCGAGGCGACACAGCGCAGGGTCAGCTCGCGCGTGTTGTGAGCGGGGATGACAACAGAGAGAGAGGGCATTGGCTTGCGCGCTGGCTTGCGGGATAGAATCACGCGCCGCTGGAGCGTAGCGGTGGGAGCCGCGCAAACGCAAGATATGACGACGGAACGGGTCATCGAGATTCCCTGGTGCCTGGCGCAGCTCCCGCAGTCCGGGCGCATCCTGGACGTCGGAAGCTGCGAGGCGGTGTACCTCGGCGTCATCCAGCAGGTCGACCGCGAGCTGCACTGCCTCGATCCCCGCGACTGCCGGGCCGGCATTCCGCCCGGCGCCGTGTTCCATCACCAGAGCCTGATCGGCAACACGCTGCGCCGCGGCTTCTACGACGCCGTGCTGGTGATCTCGGTCCTCGAGCACATCGGCCTGCCGTGCTACGAGCAGGAGCCGTTCCCGCGCGGCGACGCGCTGGCGCTGGCGGAGGTCTGGGAGCTGCTCAAGCCCGGCGCGCCGGCCATCGTCACGGTGCCGGCGGGGCAGAGCAAGCTGGTCTCCTGGTACCGCCAGTACAGCCCGGCCGACCTGCACCGCCTGTTCGCGGATTGGCGCCACGAGATCCGCTACTGGGGCTTCGACGGAGCGATCTACCAGCCCATTCCCGAAGAGGTCGTGGAGGATCACGACTACCGGGACCGCCACGATGCCGGCGCCGGCGCCGGCGCCATGGCGGCCATCGTGGCCTGGCGTTCCTGAGGGCTCCCAATGCGGATCGGAATCGATTTCCGTCTGCTCTCCGGGGGAGCGCTGACCGTCCATCGCGGCATGGGGCGCTACTCCCGCCAGCAGCTCCGCGAGGTCCTGCGCCTCGGGTCTTCACATCAATATGTGCTCTTCTGCCGGGAGGACGCGGAGATCTCCGCCTTGCCGCCGGAAGCCTTCGCTCCGAACGTCTCGAACGTCGAAATCGCCTGGCTGCCGCCGTTGGATTGGGCGCGCCGGACCTGGGAACGCCCGGACTCCGTGCTGCGCCTCACCGAGGAGCTTCAGGAGATCATCGACGAGCAGAGGGTGGACGTCTTCCATCTCACCGCGCCGTGCGATCTGGACGACTTCATCCCCTTCTCGCTCGACGGCCCGCTGGTCGCCAATCATTATGATCTGATCCCGGCGGTCTATCCCCGGTGCTACCACCAGGAGCCGGGGCGGCGGGCTCTCTATGAACGGGCGCTCCGCACCGTCCGCACCGCCGATCGCCTGGTCTCCATCTCCCACTACAGCGCGCGGGAGGCCACCGCCTTTCTCGGTATCCCGGCTGCCCGCATCCGCATTGCTTATCCGATCGCCGATCCCTGTTTCCGGCCGCTGCCCGAGGCGGAGCGCGAGCGCATCCTGGCTCCTCTCCGCGAGCGGTCGGGTCTGCCCGGCGGTTTCTTCCTCTCCGTTTCGCACCTCCACCACGCCAAGAACCTGCGCGGCCTCTTCGACGCCTGGCGCCTCCTGGCGGCCGCGGTGCGCCGCGAGCTGCCGCTGGTGCTCGCCTGCGAGCTCAATCCGGCCGACGCGGCGACGGTGCGCGGCTGGGCGGTGGAGCGGGGGATCGCGGAGAGCGTGATCCTCACCGGTTTCCTGACCGACGGCGAGCTGGCCGCCCTCTACGGCGCGGCGACGGTCTACGTCCACCCTTCGCGGAGCGAGGGGTTCGGATTGCCGGTGCTGGAGGCGATGCGCTGCGGCGCGGCGGTGGCCGCGGCGGCGGCCGGCTCGCTCCCCGAAGTGGTGGGCGAAGCCGGCGTGCTGTTCGATCCCGAGGATCCCGCCACCATCGCGCGCACGCTGGAGGCGCTCCGGCTCGATCCGGGGCACCGGCGGGAGCTGGGAGAGCGCGCGGTCGAACGCGCCGCCGGCTTCCGCGCCGAGGATCTCGGACGGGAAACCCTGACTGCCTACGAAGACGCCGCCGCGATGGAGCGCCCGCGCAAAGCGCTGCGGCTCGCGCTGTGGACGCCGGTGCCGCCGCAGGAGAGCGGCATCGCGGATTACAGCCACGAGCTCCTCGGCGAGCTGATCCGCCGGGCGGACGTGGAGGTGTTCACCGACGACGGCGCGGTGCCCGGTCCGGAGATGGCCGATCTCGCGCCGGTGCGCGCCTGGACGGCTTTCGCGCGCCGCGACCGGCGGGCGCCGTTCGACGCCGTGCTCTATCAGCTCGGCGCGTCGTTCTTCCACTTCCATATGGCCGACGCTCTGCGCGACCGGCCGGGCATCGTCACCCTGCACGACCTGACCTGGGGCGCTCTCATCCACCGGGCGTGCGCCGTGTGGGACGATCAGGAGGATTTTCTCCGCGAGCTGGCGGCTGCGGACGGAGATGCGGCGGTTTCCGAATATCTGGCTGTGATGGAAGAGACCGTCGATCCCGCCGTGCTGGCCGATCGTCTGGAAGATTTTTTTAACCGCCACCCTCTCCTGGGTGGAATCCTGGAGAGCAGTCTGGCCGCGATCGTCCATATGCCGCGTGCCGCGGGAGAGCTGGCGGACCGATACCAGGCGCGCGTTTTTACCTTCCCGATGGGTATTGAGGACCCGCGGCTCGCCCTGCCGGCCGGGGGTTGGAACGGCCTGCGGCCACGCCTCGGCATCGCGCCGGAGGCCTTCGTCGCCGGCGTGTTCGGGGTGGCCGATCCGGTGAAGCGGCTGGAAACGGTGGTGCGCGCCTTCGCCCATCTCACCGAACAGGCCCCCGAGACCGATCCGGTCCTGCTGATCGCCGGCGGCTTCCCTGATCCGGCCTACCGGGAGCGGGTGGCGGCGCTGGCGGCGGACCTCGGGATCGCGGCGCGGGTGCGCCTGCTCGGCCGGGTCGCGCGGCGCGATTTCGCTCTCGCTCTCCTCGCCTGCGACGCGGTGGTCAATCTGCGTTACCCTTTCCGCCACCAGATGTCGGCGACGCTGATGCGGGCCCTCGCGGCCGGCAAACCGGTGGTCGTCACGGACGTCGCCGCCTGGGATCATTTTCCCGCGGCCTTTTGCCTGCGCGTGGCGCCTGATGGAGAGGAGGCGGATACGCTCGCCGGACATCTGCTCGACTTGGCGCGCGATCCGGCGCGGCGGCGGGAGATGGGCGCGGCGGCCCGCCGCTTCTGGCAGGAGAACGCCACGCCGGCCCGCATGGCGGACGGCTACTTCCGCGTCCTTCACGAAGTGACCGGCCGGCGGACCGAGGAGCCTGAGCCCGATGAGTGAGCGAGCAGTTTCCAAAAGTGGGAGCGGGAGCCTTCCGTTCAATACCGCCGGCGCGCCGGACGATTTCGCCGACCCCGCTCTCCAGGGCGTGGCGCGCGAGGTCTTCCCGTCGCTCGCCGGAGACGGCGGGCGCGAGCACTGGCGGGGCGCCATGGCGGTGCGGGCGCTCCGTGAGCTGGGCGCCTTGGGCCCCGCGGCCGAGGTGCTCTGCGTGCGCGCCGGAGCGGAGATGCCGATCTTTCATCTCACCGGCCTGGCCCGCCGGGTGACCGCGGTGGACCGCTATCTCGATCCCGTCGATCCGGTCGGTGAGAGGCACCCCGGCGCCCTGATGCTCACCGCTCCCGACCGCGTCTGCCCGCTCCCTTTCGTGCGGGAAAAGTTGACCGTGCTGGCGATGGACGGCCGCATCCTGTGGCTTCCGGACGGCGCTTTCGCCGCGCTCTACGCGCCGGAGGTCGAACGTTTCGGCAGCCGGGAGGAGATCGCCGCCGCGCTTTTCGAGATGGGGCGCGTGCTCGCTCCCGGCGGCGTCCTCGCGCTCTCGGCAGCGCTGCGGATCGCCGGAGAAGGAACCGCTTTGTCGCCGGACGAGCTGCGGCGTTGGGTGATCGCGGCGAGCGGTCTGGAGCCGGTGGACGAGCCCGCTCTCGACGTGCCGGAGACGACGCTCACCGCGCCGCGGCGCCCCGGCGGGCTGGTCGCGGTGGAGGAGGGAAGCGTCAGCGTTCCGGTCGCGCTCGCTCTGCGCAAGACCGAGCGCTATCCGGTGTCCGACAACGACTGGGCACGGCCGTCCGACGAGCTGCGCGCGAGGGTTCGTGCCGCCGAGGCGGAGTCCGCTGCGCGCTTCAGCAGTGGAACCGGGAGAGGGGAGCCGTCGCAAGAGACACCGGTGCCGGCCGCCGATCTGTCGAATCCGTCCGATCGGTCCGCTCCGTCCGCTCCCCCTGCCGCCGCCCCGCTCTCCGCCGAAGACATCTTCCGCCGCTGGGACGCCGTGCGTGCCCGCACCGGCCTGGACGCTCCCAGCTCCGGCGGCCGGGTGGCCCGGTCGCTGGGCTTCCTGCGCCGGACCGCCGGCCGCGTCCGCGATCTGGGCACCGCGGCGGATCTCCAGCGTGATCTCTTCCGGGCGCTGCTCGACCGCCAGACCGGGCTCGACCAGCGCCTGAGCGCTCTCGGCGGCCTCGGAGGCCGGATCGCCGCTCTGGAGTCCGAGCTCGCCGGGCTGCATCGCGCCGCGGCGGAGATCCAGCGGGCGCTCGACGAGCTACGCACCGGAGGCAGCAGCGGCCTCGCCAACCTACGCGACCGCCAGGAGACCCTGCGTGCCCGCCAGGCGCGGCTGGAAGGTGCGCTGGCCGACCTGCGGGAAGAGCTCTCTGCGCTGAGCGACCCGTCCGCCGGATCGTCCGCCGCCAGGATCCCGCTCTCCGCCGCGGACGTCGCGGCGCTGCTCGCCGTTCTCGACGACGGATCGGCCGGCGCGGTGGAAGTCTCCTTCCAGGACTCCCGCGCCGAGACCCTCCTGCTCGCCGCGCGCCGCCATTTCGGCGGCCGTCTCTCCTCCACGGGTCCCTCCTACCGCAGCCCGAACGACCTCTGGCTGCACCTCGACTTCACGACCGCCTGGAGCCGTCCGATCCTGCTGGACAACGCGGCAGCGCGCCTCGCCCCGGGCGGACGATTCCTCCTGATCACCGCGGTCGCCGCCGGAGAGCCGCCACGGCACCCGAAGCTGGAGCTGGAAGAAGACCGGGTGGTGACGGTGGTGCCTGGCGCGGCCGTGCGGGTGCTCGGCTGGCGGCGCTGAGCGCTCACTCCGAGCGCAATACGTCCACCGGGTGAGGCCCAGACCTTCCGCCATCACCAGCCGCAGCACGTCCCGGCGTTGGGCTCCGAGCGCCAGGCGGATGCCGATCTCACGCCGCCGCCGGCTCACCTGGTAGGCGAGCACTCCGTAGACGCCGACCGCGGCCATCGCGAGGGCGATGGCACCGAGCAAGAGGAAGGCCAGGCTCCAGATCTCGTCGAAGGCCAGCCGGCCGGTGCGCAGTGCGTCCATCGTCGTCATCTGATACACCGCCAGAGCAGGATCGGAGGCCTGGACGGCGCGCTGCACCGCCGGCGCCGCGGCGAGCGGCTCGGCACGCGTGCGCACCAGCAGGCCAACCCGCCGGAAAGCGCTGCGCGGGAACGGCAGGTACGCGGTCTCCGGCGGGATGTTCCAGAGGTCCCAGTGGCGGACGTCCGCGGCGACACCGACCACGGTGAGCCACGGTCCGCCCGCGACCAGCCGGAATCGCCGGCCGACGGCGTTCGTCGTTCCGAAGACTTCCTCCGCAAAGCGCCGGCCGGCAAGGGCGACCGGCAGGTTCTCCGCCACCTCGGCGGCAGTGAGACTCCGGCCGCTCTCGATGGGGGTGCCGAGGGTCTCAAGGTAGCCCGCGGTCACCGTGACACAAAAGGTGATCGGCAGGCTCTTGCTCCCTGGTGCGTCCGGCTCGACGACACAGCCGCCGCCTCCAGCATAGAAGGGGAGGTAGTCGGACGCGGCGGCCGACTCGACCTGGGGCAGCGCAGTGATCCGGCGCAGGATGTCGTCCACCCGGTCGGCTCGCGTCCGCGGGTCGGCGTAGCGCTCCCCTTCGAGAGAGGTCCACAGGGTCAGCAGATGATCTTGTCGCATTCCTCCCGGCTCCGCCTGCAGGGCGAGGTAGCTGCGCAGCAGGAGCAAGGCCCCGACCAGAAGGACAGTGGCGACCGCCACCTCGGTCACCACCAGGGCCGCACGAAGGCGGCGGCTTTGACGCCCCGGCGGGTGATCGCTGCCGCGAGCTCCCTTGAGGCGGACGGCGAGATCGGTCCGCGCCTCGTAGAGCGCCGCGCCCAGGCCCGAGAGAAGCCAGGCCGCGGCGGTGGCCGCCACGGCGAAAGCGAGGACGTGGCCATCGATGCGGAAGCTCACCCACGACGGGAGCCTCTCGCGCGGCACGAGCGCCGCGGCACACGAGAGGCCGGCGGCGGCGAGCGTTGTGCCGAGGAGCCCGCCGGCCAGGGAGAGCACGGCGCTCTCCAGGAGAAGGATGCGGGCGATGTCGGACCGCCGGGCGCCGAAGGCCGAGCGGACCGCGATCTCCCGCGCGCGGGCGGCGGCACGGGTCAGGAACAGGTGGACGAGGTTCGTACAGCAGAGCAGGAGGATGAAACCGACCGCCCCGATCAGCCGGTCGAGGCCGGGCAGCAGGCGGTCGTCGCCTACGATCGAGCGGACCGGCACGGCCTGGGCGCGGCGTTTGCCGTTGATCTCCGGGAAGTCCCGTGCCAGCCGCTCGGACAGTGTCCAGATCTCCCGGTTCGCCTGCGCGAGGGAGACCCCGGGCCGCAGCCGGCCCACCAGATAGAACCGGGGCTCGGAACGCGGCTCCCTGGATTCCAGCCGGCTCGCGAGCGGCACCCAGGCCTCATCCCAGTCCGGAAAGCGGAACCCCGGCGGCATGACGCCCACCACCCGGTGGCCTGTGCCGTTGACCAGGACCGTCCGCCCGACCACCGTGGGGTAGCCTCCGAACCGCCGGTGCCAGAGCTCGTCGCCGAGCAGCACGGTCGGCGGCGCATCGGGGCGGTCTTCGCCGGCGCGGAACGAACGGCCCAGGCGTGGCTCCACGCCGAGGACCGGGAACAGGTTCGCCGAGACGGCCGCGGCCGCCACCCGCTCCGGCCGGGGGCCGGGAAACGTCAGGCTGAACGTCTGCCAGTGATAGATGCCGATGCCGGCGAAGCTCCGGCTGCGGGCGCACAGGTCGCGCGCGTCGGGAAGAGAGAAACGGCCGCCACTGTGCGCGCCCGGCGTGGTGATCACGCTGAGAATACGCGCCAGCCGGTCCTCGCCGGCGAGTTGGAGAGGGCGATGGGTTCCCCGCACCAGCCCGTAGGTCAGGATGGCCGCTCCGAGGGCAAGGCCGAGGGAGAGCACCGCCGCGCCGGTGAAGACCGGGCTCTTGCGCAGGCCGTGCAGCACCTGGGGGAGGTCCGTTGCGATGAGACGGCGCATCCGCGTCCTCACTCCTTGCGCAGCACGTCCACCGGGTCCACCTCCAACACGCGCCGGGCCGGCAGATAGCAGGCGACGAACACGGTGTCGAGGACGATGAAGGCGACCACCGCGTAGCTGAATGGATCGGTGGGAGCGACGCCGTAGAGGAGCGGCGAGAGCCGGCGGCCGAGTGCCACCGCACCGGCGAGACCGAGGGCGATGCCGAGGATCCCGAGGACCACGCCGCGACCGACGATCCGCCGCATCACCTCGCCGCGCCGGGCACCGAGCGCGAGGCGGATGCCGATCTCCCGCAACTGCAGGCTGACGGTGTACGACAGCACGCCGTAGACGCCGACCAGGGAGAGCAGAAAGGCCGCCGCGCCGACCAGGAGCGCGGATTGGGTGGACAGACGGTCCGGCAGGATGGAGACCTCGCGCAATTCTTCGAGCGTCGCGGTATAGAACACCGGCACCCGCGGGTCCGCCGCGTGCGCCCAGCGCTCGACCTCCGGCAGCAGGGTCCGCGGATTGCCGCTCGTCCGCAGCATGATTCCGGCGCGCCGCCGCAGGCCGTAGCGGAAGGGGATGTAGAGACTCGGTGTCGGGCGCAGGCGCAACCGCTGGTGCCGGATGTCCGCCGCGACACCGATCACGGTGAAGCGGTCGCGGAGAGCGCCGCGCTGCAGCCACACCGTCTGGCCGAGCGCATTTCCGGCCGGCCACAGGCGGCTGGCGAGCGTCTGGTTCACCAGCGCCAGCGGCGCTCCCGCCGTCACCTCCGCGCTGGTCAGCTCGCGCCCGCTGGTGAGCGGCGTGCCGAGGGTCGAAAAATAGTCCGAGCCCACGCTGTTGAAGAAGACGTGCACGGGAAGCGCGGAGCGGTCCGGTGTCTGGAGATCCGCCTGGCCGCCGCTCAAATACGAAAAGATGTCGTCCGAGACGGTCGCGGCCTCCACGTCCGGCAGCGTACGCAGCCGGGTCAGGAGATCTTCCACCCAGCGCGCGCGGACCCCGGCGTCGGCATAGCGGTCTCCGGGCAGCAGCAGCCACGCCGTGCTCAGCCGGTCCGTTCCGATGCCGCCGCGCTCGCCGCGCAGATGGAAGAGGCTGCGCGCCATCAGCAGGGAGCCGGTCAGCAGGACGACCGACACCGCGACCTCGGCGACGATGAGGGCGGCGCGAAAGGTTCGTTGCCCCCGGCTCTGGCCGGCGGCGGCGCCGCTCTTGAGCACCGCGGCGAGGTTGGGGTGGAGCTCCCGCAAGCTTGCCAGCATGGCCGGCAGGAGGAGGACGAGCGCGAATGCCACCGTCGCCGCGAGCGCCACGAGGGCGACCGCGAGCCCCGGCTCGAAGCGGATCCAATAAGGCAGGGAGGCCTTGGCGCGCAGCCCCTCGACCGCGTGGAGGGCCGCGGCGGCGGCGAGAGCGCCGAGACCGCCGCCGGCGCCGGCGAGGAGCACGCTCTCGGTGGCGATGTGCCGCGCGATGCGCGCCGGCCCGGCGCCGAACGCGGCGCGGATGGCGAGCTCGCGCCGCCGCGCGCCGGTGCGCACCAGCAGCAGGTGCAGGAGGTTCGCGCACGCAATGAGGAGGATGAGCCAGGCGGAGCCGGGAAGCATGCGGCGCAACGCGTAGGAGAAGAGGCTGAAGCGGCGCAGAGGGATCACCTGCACGCGCCCTGTGAAATTGCGGCCGGCGATCGCTCGCAGATCGGCCTGCGCCGCGGCGAGGGAAACGCCGGGGCGCAGCCGCGCGATCATCATCAGATTGCGCACCAGGCGCACCGGCACGACTTCGTGGCGGTTGAAGAGCGGCACCCAGGCGTCCTGGTTGATCCAGAACCGGAAGCCACGCGGCATCACGCCGATTACCCGGCACGGCGCTTCGTCGGCGACGATCGTCCGCCCGACGATCGCGGGATCGCCGCCGTACCGCCGCTGCCAGAGGTCGTGCGCAAGGATCACCGTGCACGGCGCACCGGGCCGGTCCTCCTCCGGCCGGAAGGTCCGGCCGAGGAACGGCGCGACGCCGAGAACCTGGAAGAGATCGGGCGAGACGGCCTCCACCGCCACCCTCTCCGGCCGTCCGTGGTCGAGCAGGGTCAGGCTGCCGCCGGTGAAATGGACGGCCTGGCCCGCGAGGCTGTGGTTCTGCGCCGCGAAATCGAGGAAATCGGGATAGGAGAGATCGCTACGGCCGAATCCCGGGGAGCTCACCATGGACACGGCGATCAGACGGTCGGGATCGGGCAGCGGCAGCGGACGCAGGACCATCGCGTAGTGGACACCGAACGTCAGAGTCGCGATCCCGACCCCCAGCATCGTCGAGAGGACCGCGGTGACCGTGAAGCCCGGGCTCCGCCGCAACGAGCGGAGGGCGCCGCGAAGGTCGAGCCGGAGATCGTTCCAGAGATTTTGCCGGAAGGTGTTCATCCGAGGGCTCGGGGCACCCGTACGAGGACATACGAAGAGAGGATGCGAAGGTTTCCCCGGATGAGGCCGGCGCCTACAGGTCGGGCAGCTCGATCTTGCGCAGCTCCGGGTCGGGCTGGGCGCGATACAGGATGAGGACATGACCGATCAGCCCCACCGTCTCCGCGCCGAGCTCCGCCGCGATGCGCTCCGCCATCTCCCGCTTCTCCTCCTTGGGAGCCGCCGCCTGCACCTTGATCAGCTCATGCGTCTCCAGAGCGAAGTCGATCTCCCGCAGAATCCCCGGGGTCAACCCCAGCCGGCCGATCTGCACCACCGGCCGCAGAGAATGAGCCTGCCCACGAAGCCACTTCCGCACCGAACCCTTGAGCGCCGCCATAGTGGCGCATGGTACCGCAAGTCGGGCGCCTGCCGCCTGGGCCCTCACCCCCGCCCCTCTCCCGGCTCCCCCCACGCCCCCGCCGGGAGAGGGGCGGGGGTGAGGGCCCGCCGGGCCTGCTACAGTTTCACGCCATGCGCGCCGCCGCCGTCCTCCTCCTCCTCGCCGCCCCCGCCCTGGCCGCGCCGCGCGCCACGCTGGAGGACTATCAGAAGCTCCAGCAGTGGCGCTACCGCTCTGAGCCGGTGACGATCCCGGCCGCAGGCGTTCACTGGAGCTTTGCCGGCGCTTCCTGGACTCTCGACTCCGGCAAGCTCTGGCTCGCCGAGCCGGTGGCGGACGGCGCCGTCACCGGCATCGTCTTCGAAGGGAAAGGCCGCTTCCACATGGATCTCCCCGACGCGGTGGAGAAGGAGCAGCTCCGGCGGTTCGCGAAACGGCCGGAGCTGGAAGCGGTTGACGAGCCGTTCACCTCCTGCGTGCTGCGCCTGGCCGGCGACGTGCCGGTCCCGCTGCAGAGCGTGCAGGGGCAAGGCAGCTTCGCGGTCCAGCCTCTCGCCCGCGACCGCCACGTCCAATGGCTGACACAACGTCTGGAAGATGAAGACGCCCGCATCCTCGCCGCTCTCGATACGCCGGGCGACCGCGTGCTGCGGGTGGAGATGAAGACGGCTTCCTTCGGCTGGCTGACCTGGGACTTCGACGCCCGGCGGCTGGAGCCCGTGCGGCTGATGTCCTACAACACCACCTATCCCTATCTGGAGGTCTGGGCGAGCCTCGATCCGGATTCTCCGGACCATCGCCCGCGGCCGGCGCCGGGCTGGACGCCGGACGTCGACATCCAGGATGCCGGCATCACGGTCGACCTCACCGAGCCGGGCCGTGAGAAGGACTGGGTCGCGGCGCGCTTCAAGACGGCGATCCGGTTCACCGCGCGGCCCGAGGGCGCCCAGGCGGTGCGGCTCTTTCTCCACCCTCTCGCCCGGGTGGACGCCGTGCGCGAGAACGGCCGCCCCGTCCCCTTCGTGCGCGACGCCATCGGCCACCGTTCGCGCACCCTCGACAACCGCATCTACGACCGCTCGCTGCTCCTCCTCCTCGACGAGCCCATCCGCGCCGGCCAGCCGCGGACGATCGAAGTCGAGTACGAGATCCAGCTCACCAACTACGTCCCCGGCCGCGACTGGTATCCGTCGTCGGAGCTCGACGAGACCTTTCTGCGCGATCTCCACACCGCGCGCCTGACGCTCACCACCACCGGCAAGCAGGAGGTCCGCGCCTCGGGCCACAAGACGGACGAACGCAAAGACGGCGACCATGTCACCTCCGTGTGGACCGTCGAGCAGCCGGTCAAGATGGTCACCTTCTCGCTCGCCAAGACGATCCGCGAGAATTTCCACGAAGAGCGTTTCCCGGCCGATTCCGCGACGGCGACTCCTGAGATCGTCGTTTTCGGCCCGCGCGTCGGTCTCGGCACCGCGGGCAAATTCGCCGACGTCGCCCACCAGGTCGCCGCCAGTGTCGCCTTCTTCCAGACCCTCTTCGGCCAGAAGCTCGCCGTGCCCACCCTCTACGTCACCAGCATCGACGGCATGCACGGCCAGTCGTTCGACGGCTTCCTGCAACTGAGCGCACGCAGCCTGGCGCAGCACGGGCCCGGCGCCGGCGAGCTCTTCCGCGCCCACGAGGTGGCGCATCAGTGGTGGGGGCACCTGGTGGGAGCGGCGAGCTACCGCGACGCCTGGCTGGGCGAATCGCTCGCCGAATACTCGGCCATGCGGTTCGTCGAAGCGACGATGAACGACGGCGGCAAGACCTTCCAGAAGGTCCTGCATGCCGATGCCGACGAGCTGACCGGCTCGATCGAGAGCGGCTTCAGCGAATTCTCGAACCCCGCCGTCAACCTCCTCAACCGCGCCAAGGGCGACCGCATCGGCCCCGTCGGCTTCGGCTGGCGCGCCAGCACCGGCGAGGTGCCCAGCGCCTACACCTCCCTCGTCTACAGCAAAGGCCCGCTCGTCCTCCACATGCTGCGCGTCCAGCTCTCCGATCCGGTCTTCGACGACGTCCTGCGCGACTTCGCGGTCACCTGCCGCGGCGGCTACGCCTCCACCCGCGACCTCGCCGCCGCCGTCGCCCGCCACGCTCCCGGCGACTGGAGCTGGTTCTTCGACCAGTGGATCGACCGCACCGCCATCCCCACCTACCGCTGGAGCCAGACCGTGACCCCCGCCGCAAAGACATCAACCGGCGTCACCCTGAGCCTTCGCGTCCGCCAGAGCGACGTGCCGGCCGGCTTCCACATGCCGGTGCCGGTCCGCATCGACTATCCGGACGGCACCGGAGAGCGCCGCGTCGTCAACGTGACGCAAGCGGACGAGACCTTCTCCTTCGCACTGCCGAGAGCGCCGAAGACGGTGGTCTTCGATCCCGATGTCGCGGTGCTGGCCAAAGTGAAGAAGGATTAACCTCCGACGATCATTCGCACGGCGACATCCCGTGCCGGCGAATCCTTCCTCAACCAAGCCTATCAAGCGGTGACCATGGGGGCAGGCTAGAAAAACACCGTGATGGTGATCGGGGGCGTAGGGAGAACGGTCTGTCGTGGTACCACGACGGACCATCGTGGTACTGAAATGCGGGGTCGTGTACTACGACGAGCCGTCGCGGTACTGTGAATCGCCGTTGTGGTCCTCGCGCTGGGGCAGTCCGCCTCACGCTCGCGCCCGTCCGCTTCACGCTTGCGCCCGTCCGTCTCGCGCTCGCGACCGGCTGCCTCTGCCGGCCCGTCGTTCACCTCTGTCGGACCGTCCTTCGTCTCAGCCGGACCGTCGCCCGCCTTTGCCGGACCGGAGTTGGTCTCTGCCGGACCGGAATCCGGTTCAGCTTCTTCTGTCACGTCCCTCGGGGAGAAGTGCCTCTTCGAGGTGACAGTTCGCACGCGGGTGAGCTGTCCGAGATTGGCAGTGGCCCTGTGGGCCGCGTGCTGTCTGCATCCGTGATCGTTTAAGCCGCCCATTTGAGCCCCGCGCGCTCGGGAAGTAGGGGTCTTTTTCTATTGGGATCAGGTGCCTCCGCAAGGAAAAATCGTAGGAGAGGATGTTCTCGAGTGCGAGCCATGGCGACAGGGTC
>DATARD010000249.1:0-4102 GCA_036264355.1 Thermoanaerobaculia bacterium | reverse complement strand
AACGTGCTCTTTCTGCACGCTCCTGTCGCCCTGCGCGTAGTGGCAATCATCGGTGCACTGACCGCGATCTTCGCGGCCAGCATTGGCCTGGTGCAGAACGACATTAAGCGCGTTCTCGCGTATTCCACCGTCTCGCAACTCGGATACATGTTCATGGCCTGCGGAGTGGCCGCCTTTTCCGCCGGCATTTTCCACCTGATGACGCACGCCTTCTTCAAGGCGCTCCTCTTCCTCGGCAGCGGTTCGGTCATCCACGCGATGGGGGGTGAACAGGACATGCGCAAGATGGGCAACCTCAAGAAGTACATGCCCGTCACCTACGCGACGATGATGATCGGGACGCTGGCGATCGCCGGCATCTTCCCGTTCGCGGGCTTCTTCTCGAAGGACGAGATCCTCTTCCAGGCGTTCGAGCACAACAAGTTCATCTGGGTGCTGGCGGTGGCGACCGCGCTGATGACCGCGTTCTACATGTGGCGGCTGATGGCGATGACCTTCTTCGGCGCCTATCGCGGGCCGGCCTGGGAGACGCCCGGCGGCGCGGATGTGGCGGTGGCGGCCGCTCACGGCGTGAAGCACCCCGCCGACACCCACGCCCACGGCCAGGCGGCGATCAAGGATCACGAGGTGTCGCACGGGCCGGCAGACAGTCGTCAGTCGGCGGTCGGGAGTCACGACGATCACGGCGCTGGACATGGCCATGGGCCGTGGCACGGGCCGCACGAGTCGCCGTCGCCGATGACCTTTCCGCTGCAGGCGCTCGCGATCGGCGCAATCGTGGCCGGCTTCGTCGGCATCCCGGCGGCGCTCGGCGGCGGCAATACGATTGAACGCTTCCTCGAACCCAGCTTCACCGCCGAGCACCGGATTGAAGACCGTGGATTGAGCAGCGCCGAAGGCACGGAACGCCATCCGCAAGCCGAAGAGGCGCCGGCATCGCGCACGGTCGAGATCGGGCTGATGGTGTTCTCGCTGGCGATTGCGGTGATCGGCATCTCGGTGGCGCAGAAGTTCTACGTGACGAGCCCGGAGATTTCCGAGCAGCTCGCCGAGCGGCTGCCGGGGGCGCACCGCCTGCTCGCCAACAAGTACTACGTCGACGAACTCTACGATGCGACCGTGATCCGCGGCACCTTCAGCGCCGGGACCGGGCTGTGGGCCGTCGATCGCACGGTCGTGGATGGGGCGGTCAACGGCACGGGCCGGATCACCGTGATCGGTTCCTGGTTCTCAGGTCTCACCGACCGCACCGTCGTTGACGGCCTGGTCAATCTGGTCGGCTGGATCGTCCAGGAGTCGAGTCACGCCTTCAGGCGCTTCCAGACCGGTCTAGTTCAGAATTACGCGCTGTTGATGCTGTTTGGCATCTTCGCGTCCGTCGGCGTGTATCTTCTGCTGCTCGCGCGGTAACTATGAATTATTACCTTTCGATCATCCTGTTCACGCCGCTGGCGGGCGCGCTCCTGCTGCTGCTCGTCAACAAGCAGAACGAGAACGCCATCCGGTGGATCGCGAACATCACCGCATCGGCCGGCTTCGTGATCTCGGTGCCGCTGTGGTTCTGGTACAACCCGCAAGGCGAGCAGTTCCAGTTCCAGGAGCACCTGCCGTGGATCCCGTCGGTCGGCGCCGAGTACTTCCTGGGGGTCGACGGCCTCAGCACGCTGCTGATCCTGCTGACGACGATGATGGGGTTGATCGCGATTCTGTCGTCCTGGAACGCGATCACCGAGCGGGTCAAGGAGTACTACATCTTCCTCCTGGTGCTGCAGACCGGCATGCTCGGCGCCTTCATGGCGCTCGACTTCATGCTGTTCTTCCTGTTCTGGGAAGTGATGCTGGTGCCGATGTATTTCCTGATCGGGATCTGGGGCAGCGCCAACCGCCTCTACTCGGCGATCAAGTTCTTCCTCTACACCCTGGTCGGCAGCGTGATCATGCTGCTCGGCATCCTGGCGCTCTATTTTGCGTTTCATGCCAAGACCGGGGTCTACACCTTCGACATCACCCAGTACGCCAAGTTTGGCTTCGACTGGAACCTGCAGTGGTGGGTGTTCCTGGCGTTCTTCTGTGGCTTCGCGGTCAAAGTGCCGATGTTCCCGCTGCACACCTGGCTGCCCGACGCCCACACCGACGCGCCGACCGCGGGCTCAGTGATCCTGGCGGCGGTGATGCTCAAGATGGGCACCTACGGCTTCCTGCGCTTCAGCCTGCCGATTCTGCCGGAAGGCACACGCGCGTTCGTGCCGATGATGGTGCTGCTCTCGATCATCGGCATCGTCTACGGCTCGCTGGTGGCGCTGGCGCAGAAGGACTGGAAGCGGCTGGTCGCGTATTCCTCGGTGGCGCACATGGCGATGGTGATGCTGGGGATGTTCGCGCTGAACCCGGTCGGCATCACCGGCGCGATCATCCAGCAGCTCAATCACGGCATCTCGACCGGCGGCCTCTTCCTGCTGGTGGGCGTGGTCTACGAGCGGCGCCACACCCGTGAAATCTCCGAATACGGCGGGCTGTCGAAGGTGATGCCGGTCTACGCGGCGATCTTCCTGGTGATGACGATGTCGTCGATCGGCCTGCCGACGTTGAACGGGTTCATCGGCGAGCTGCTGATCCTGCAGGGCGTGTTCGTCGCCAACAAGACCTGGGCGGCCTTCGCCGGCAGCGGCGTCGTGCTCGGCGCCGCCTACATGCTGTATCTCTACCAGCGAACGATGTTCGGCAAGGTCGAGAACCCGAAGAACGAGCGCCTCGCCGACCTGAGCCACCGCGAGTTCGCGACCTTCGCACCGCTGCTGATCCTGGCGGTGTGGATGGGCATCTACCCGGCGCCGTTCCTGCGGCGTCTCGAATCGTCGGTGCAGCAGATCATCCTGCGGGTCAACCCGCAGTACGCGGCGAAGTACGCCGAGTGCAACACCGCGCCGCCGACCGCGGCGGTGATCGCGGCCTCGAGCAACCCGGCCGCGAAATTCCTGTCGACGCTGCCGTGCGACGTGACCCCCTCGACGGGCGCGGGGCAGGCGGCTGGCAAGCCAGAGAACCGCTGATGCCACCAGGAGTGTCGCTCTCCGACTTCTATTACATCCTGCCGGAACTGGTGCTCACCGGCGGGGCGCTGCTCGTGCTGGTCGCCGACGTGCTGCTGCCGAAAGCGCGCCGCGCGGCGCTGGCCTGGGTGACGCTGCTCGCGCTCGGCGCGACGGCGGTCGCGCTGGTGCCGTTCGCCAACACTCATGTCGAGGTCGCACACGGCCTGCTCGCGGTCGACCAGTTTGCGCTGTTCTTCAAGGTGATCTTCCTGGGCGCCGCCGCGATCACGGTGCTGATGTCGATCCGCTATCTGGCCACCGAGGGAGCGGCTTCCCCCGGGGAGTACTACTTCCTGATCCTCTGCGCGACGCTCGGCATGATGATCATGGCGGGCGGCATCGATCTGATCACCATCTTCATCGGCCTCGAGACGATGGCGGTGTCGTTCTACATCCTGGCCGGCTACATCAAGCCAAATCAGCGGTCGAACGAAGCGGCGGTGAAGTATTTCCTGCTCGGCGCCTTCTCGCTCGGCATCCTGCTCTACGGCATGTCGCTGATGTACGGCCTGTCCGGCACCACCAACCTGCGGGTGATGGCGGCCGCCTTTGTCGGCCAGGAACGCGATCCCCGGCTGGTGCTCGCGGTCATTCTCGTCGTCGCCGGCATCGGCTTCAAGGTCGCGGCGGTGCCGTTCCACATGTGGGCGCCCGACGTCTACGAGGGGGCGCCGACGCCGATCACCGCCTTCCTCTCGGTCGGATCGAAAGCGGCGTCGTTCGCGATGCTGATCCGCGTCTTCGTCGAAGGGCTGCCGTCGATGAGCGCCGACTGGCGGCTGCTGTTCTATGTGCTTTCGATTCTGACCATGACCGCGGGCAACATCGCGGCGGTGACGCAGTCGAACGTCAAGCGGATGCTCGCCTACTCGTCGATCGCGCACGCCGGCTACCTCCTGATCGGCATCGTCGCGGGGACGGCGCGCGGGATCACGGCGATGCTCGTGTACCTGATGATTTACGCCTTCATGCAGCTCGGTGCCTTCGCGGTCGTCACCATGCTGCGCCGG
>DATARD010000248.1:0-12942 GCA_036264355.1 Thermoanaerobaculia bacterium | reverse complement strand
GATTGGGGTTTCAGGCATGGACACCTCCTGAAGGCGCCACCTTACCACAGCCACCCGGATAAGATAGCGGCATCATGCCCGAATGGCTCGAACGCCTGTTCCACGTCCGTGCGGCCGGCTCGACCCCCGGCCGCGAGGCTCTCGGCGGGGTCACCACCTTCCTCACCATGGCCTACATCCTGGCGGTGAATCCGGTCTTCCTCACCGCCGCGGGGATTCCGCTCCAGGGAGCGATCGTCGCCACGGCGCTCTCCGCGGCCCTGGCGACCCTGGTGATGGCCTTCGTCGCCAACTACCCCATCGCGCTGGCGCCGGGGATGGGGATGAACGCCTTCTTCGCCTATGGCATCTGCGTCGGCGCGGGAGTGCCCTGGCAGACGGCGCTCGGCATGGTGTTCTGGGCCGCGGTGGTGTTCATCCTGCTGACGGTCACCGGCGCGCGGCGGGTGCTCGTGCGCGCCGTGCCAAAGAGCATTCAGCTCGCCGGCGCGGTGGGCATCGGCCTCTTCATCGCCTTCATCGGCCTGGAGCAAGGGGGATTGGTGCACGGCGATCCCAACACCCTGGTCAGGATCGGCAACCTGCACGCGGCTCCGGCCCTGTTGACGCTCTTCGGGCTCGCCGTCAGCCTGGTGCTGATGGCCCGCGGCGTGCGGACGGCGATCTTCTGGGGTCTTGCCGCCACTCTGGCCGCCGCCCTGGTGACCGGAGTGGTCGCGCCACCGGCCCATCTGCTGAGCACGCCGAGCTTCGACCTGCCCGGGCTCCAGATCGATCTGCTCGGAGCCCTCCGCCTGCAGTACGTGCCGCTGATCCTCGTCCTGCTCTTCTTCGCGCTGTTCGACACCCTGGGGACGCTGATGGGGGTCGCCCACGAGGCGGGCCTGCTCCAGGACGGCGAGCTGCCGCGCATCGAGCGCGCCCTGACCGCCGACGCGGTGGGCATGCTGGGCGGCTCGCTGCTCGGCACCTCCCCGGTGACCTCCTACATCGAGAGCGGCGCCGGGGTCGGCGTGGGCGCCCGCACCGGCCTTGCCAGCGTGGTGACCGGCGTGCTCCTCTTGCTTTCGCTGTTCTTCGCGCCGGTGGTGGCGCTGGTCGGACAGTCGCTCGGCCCGGGCCTCAACCCGGTGACCGCTCCGGCGCTGATCCTGGTCGGGGTGCTGATGGTGGGAGCGGTGCGCGAGATCGATTGGACGGACCCGACCGAGGTGGCGCCGGCGTTCTTCACCGCGCTCCTCATGCCGCTGACCTTCAACATCTCGCACGGCTTGGCGGCGGGGATCGTCGTCTACGCGCTGGTCAAGACGGCGGCCGGACGGGCCCGGGAAGTGCACTGGCTGATGTTCGCGCTGGCGGTGCTGTTCGTGCTGCGGTACGCCCTGCTGCCGGCCTGAACGCGAGCGCGCGGGAGCCGCGCATGCGGCACGCGCCGAGGGGGGAGGCGCGCACCGCGCTGCTCGAAGGGTAAGGAGCGTCTGGGTTTTACGTCTGGTCGTCCGGCTCGTCGTCCGGCGGCGAGATCGAGTCGTGCAGGTAGCGAACGAGCTTGTGGAACCCCTGCAACATCTCGCTGAGCGCCTGCTCCTCCACCGGAGGGAGGGGCCGATTGATCCCCAGGATGTTGTAGACGTTGGGGGAAGAGCCGTCGCCGTCGCGGTGCGACTCCCGCGTCCCGGCCCAGAGACTTTCCCGTTGTCCGCCGGACCGGCGGATTGCTTCCGGACGTTCGTTGACGATCTGCAACGAGTTGTGCAGATCGTTCAGATCACACTCCAGTGCGGCAAGGATCTTTTCCAGCGTATCCAGGGACGGCTTCTGCTTCCCCGTTTCATAGGCGGAGAGCATCGCCTTGGTGATGCCGGCGGCATCGGCCACCTGGTACTGCCTCTTACCCTGCCTGTCACGGAGCCACCGTAGGGCCCTGCCGAGACCGTGGAAGATGGACATGCGCGAAATGTACCTTCTCTCCCACCCCAAAGGCAAGCGCAAACTTATGAGACCCAATGACTTAGATAGGAAAATCTATTGCCGTCGCCCAGTCTTTTGTCCTTGACAGAGCGATAAGTAGCCGATTAAAGTTGTCGCGGGTGACAAGATGTATCCGCCATCGGTCACTCGAAATATCTTTGCAGTCCCCGAAACCGGTGCTGCGCAGCGACTGCCTCAACGGCGAGCGTCCGTGCAGGGGATTCCCGGAAGCGGGAACCCCCAACAGGAGGATACATGGAATACCCGCAATACATGGAACATCCGGAGCCCGAGCGTCTCGAGGGCTTGATGCGCAATGAGCTGGCGGGGGTCGAGCGGCGGCGGTTGATCCGCCATCTGCTCACCGGCTGCCCGCGCTGCGTCAAGGTGACCCGGCGCTGCTGGACGCTGGGCTCCCGGCCGCTGGCCGGCGCCGTGGCCGTAGAGGCGGGCGCGGGCGCGGGCACGGCCGACGGTAGTAAACTTCCGGAGTGACCGCACGTGTCTCTCCGTCCACCGAATCCCAGGTTCTCTCCGCCGCCACCGCCCAGGCGGTGGAGCTGCCGAGCCTGCTCGCCGTGATCTCCCGTCTGGCGGCGAGCGACGTCGGCAGCGAGCGCGTGCTCGCCCTGCGTCCCTTCACGGAAGAGGCGGAGCTCCGCGAGCACCGGACGCGCTTCGAGGAGGCGGCGCGCCTGGTCGGCGAGCGCTCGCTGGTGCCCGAGCTCGACTTCCCCCTGGCGCAGCTCCTGGAACGGCTGACCAGGGGCCGGCCGCCGCTCGAAGGGATCGACGTGGTGCGGATCGCCGACCTGGGCAAGGCCACCCGCACCGCCGTGGCGCGCCTGCGTGAGGCGGTGCCGCCCTGCCCGACTCTCGCGGCGATCGCCGCCGGTCTGCCCGATCTCGATCCGCTGCTGCGGCGCATCGAACGGACGCTCGACCGCCGCGGCGAGGTGCGGGAGGACGCGAGCCCGCGGCTCGCCGCCTTGCGCGGGCAGATCCGCCGCGTGCGCGATCAGCTCTACCGCGATCTCGGCGGCTTCGTCTCCGAGCACAAGGAGGAGCTGTCGGAGGAGACGATCCCCATGCGCGGTGGCCGTTTGGTGGTGGTGCTCCAGGCGGGCTCGCGCGGCCGCAGCCCGGGCCTGGTGCATGGCCGCTCGGCGACCGGCAAGAGCTTCTACTTCGAGCCGCTGCAGGTGGTGGAGACGAACAATACGCTCCAGCAGTCGGTGGAGGACGAGGAGGCGGAGCGGCGGCGCATCCTCAACGAGCTGATCGCCGAAGCGCGGGCGGCGCTGCCGGCGCTCCACGTCCACACCGAATTTCTCGCCGGCCTCGATCTGCTCCAGGCGGCGGTGCGTTTCGGCGAACGCTGCGACGGCCACCTCCCCGAGATCGGCCCGCGCCACGAGCTGCGCCTGGTGGCGGCGCGCCACCCGCTGCTCGATCCCCGTCTCGCCGACCTGCGCGCCGAGGCGCTCGGACAGGCGGGGCATGGAGGCTCGATCGTGCCGCTCGACGTCGAGCTCAATCCGCGCAACCGCATGCTGGTGATCACCGGCCCGAATGCCGGCGGCAAGACGGTGGCGCTGAAGACGGTCGGCCTGCTCGCGCTGGCGGCGCGCTGCGGTCTGCCGATTCCCGCCGCGGTGGGCAGCCGGGTGCCGTTCCTCCAGAGCCTGGTGGCGACGGTGGGCGACGAGCAGGACCTGCTGGCGGACCGCTCCACCTTCAGCGGCCGGCTGCTGCGTCTCAAGGAGGCCTGGGAGGCGGCCGGCCCCGACTCCCTCGTGCTGCTCGACGAGCTGGGCTCGGGGACCGATCCGGAGGAGGGCGCCGCGCTGTCGATCGCGCTCCTCGAAGGTCTCGCCGAGAAGAAGAGCCTGGCGGTGATCACCACGCACCTCGCGCAGCTCGCCGCCGCGGCGCTGGAGATGGGCGGCGCGTCGTGCGCCGCGATGGAGTTCGACCCGGAGACCGGCCGGCCGACCTTCCGCCTGGTCCCCGGCCCACCGGGCGGCAGCGAGGCGCTCGCTCTCGCCCGCCGTCTCGGTCTCCCCGCCGCCTGGCTGGACCGCGCCGAGGCACGCCTGGGCTCCGAGCACCGCGATCTGCGCAAGCTGCTCGCCGAGGTGGAGCGGGTACGCCGCGAGCTGATCGAGACGCGCGACCGTCTGGAGATGGAAGCCGGCGACGCCGAAAAGCTCCGCCGCCGTCTTGCCGACGAACGGGCCGCCCTCGAAGAAGAACGCAAGACGGTGGGCAAGCGGCTGAAGACCGAGCTGGACACCTTCCGCCGCGAGACCACCGAGCGGCTGCGCGGCGAGGTGGAGCGGATGCGGGAGCGCTTCGAGGGAGGCCGCCGGCGCGGTCTCGAAGCCGAGGCGGTCGAGCAGCTCTTCGCCGCCGCGCCACGTCTGGTGGACAGCGAGCCGGAGCTGGCGGAGGGGCCGCTGGTGGTGGGCACGCTGGTGCGCCATCTCGGTCTCGGCTGGCAGGGGACGCTGGAGAAGCTGGAGCCCGGCCGGGCGGAGGTGGCGGTCAAGGGGAAGCGCGTGCGCGTCCGCCCCGAGGAGCTCGGGCCGGCGGGTGGGCGGCCCGCCCGCCCTCATCGGACGGATCAGTCCGATCTGTCCGATCGGTCCGCCCCTCGCTCCCCCGGGCGCGACCTCGACGAGTCGGTGTCGGTGCCGCCGGAGCTCAATCTGATCGGCCAGCGCGTCGAGCCGGCCCTGGAGGAGCTCGACGCCTACATCGACCGCGCGCTGCTGGCGTCGCGGCGGGAGGTCCGCGTGGTGCACGGTCACGGCTCGGGCAAGCTGCGGCAGGCGGTGCGCGAGCGCTTGCGCCGCCACCGCGGCGTGGCCGGTCTGCGCGAAGGCGCTCCGAACGAAGGGGGCAACGGCGCGACCGTCGTCTCCCTCCGGACTGCCTGACGGCAACATGACCGCGGTTTGTCCCTCGCGGAGGCTCGGCGCTCACACAATGGTATAAGGGGCGAGGTCCCCGCGAAGAATGTCTCTCGGCAACGTCCAGATCACTCCCCAGCTCGTGCAAGCGGTGCGCGACGCCGTGGACATCGTTTCCGTCGCTTCGGAGCACACCCGGCTGCGCAAAGCCGGCCGGCGCCACGAAGGGCTCTGCCCGATCCACAAGGAGAAGACGCCTTCGTTCAGCGTCGATCCGGTGCAAGGGCTGTTCTACTGCTTCGGCTGTGGCGCCGGAGGCGACGCCATCAAGCTGCACATGCTCACCACCGGCGACGACTTCCCGGCCGCCATCGAGTCGCTGGCCACCCGCTTCGGCGTGCCGCTGCCGTCCAAGGTGGAACGGCACGCAAGCGGCGTCCGCGCTCCCGAGCGCGATATCGAGGGAGCGCTGGCGGCGGCAGCGGACTTCTTCGTCGAGCAGCTCCGCAAGCACCCGGTTCCCCTCAAGTATCTGGAGGATCGCAAGATCCCGCCGCCGCTCATCGAGCGCTTCGGCCTCGGCTACGCTCCCGAAGGGTGGCGCACGCTGATTCCGGCTCTCCACCCCCGTATCCCGATGGCCGACCTGGAAGCGGCGGGCCTCGCGGCGCGTTCCGACAAGGGGGGCGAGCCCTACGACCGCTTCCGGCATCGCCTGATGTTTCCCATCCACAACCCCTCCGGCCGGCTGGTCGGCTTCGGCGGCCGGACGCTGGGCGACGACAAGGCGAAGTACATCAACACCAACGAGACCGACCGCTTCCACAAGGGCCTGCTCCTCTACGGCCTGCATCAGGCCAAACGGGAGATCCGGGAGACGTCGCGGGCGGTACTCTGTGAAGGGTACTTCGACGTCATCGGCGCGGTCGCGTGCGGCGTGGAGGGGGCGGTCGCCGGGATGGGCACGGCGCTGACGCCCGAGCAGGCGAAGCTCCTGTCGCGCTTCGCGGAAGAAGTCGTCATCGCCTACGACGGCGACACGGCGGGAGAAAACGCCGGCCGGCGGGCGCTGCCGCTGCTGCTCGCCGAGCGGCTCGCGGTGCGCCGGGCGCGCTTCCCCGGCGGCCACGATCCCGACTCGCTGCGTCTGGCGGAGGGGGAGGCGGCGGTGACCGAGGCGATCCGGGTGGCCGAGGACGCGGTGGTCGCGGAGCTGGAGCGGATCATCCCGGCCAACGCCGGCCGCGATCCGCAGGCACAGGCCAAGGCGGCCACGGCGGTCGCCGAGCTGCTGCGGCCGATCCCCGACGCCATCCTGCGCCACGGCTACGCCCGGCTGGCCGCCGACCGCCTGGACGTGCCGGTGGAGATGCTGGCCCGGCGCGCCGGGGGAACGTCCGGGGCGTTGGGAGCGGCAGCGGCGGACAAGCAGGAGCGGCAGCGGCCCGCCAGCTCTCCGCAGCCGGCGGCTCGCGCCGGGGAGGGTCCCCGGCTGGTGCGCAGCCTGGAGGAGCAGGTGCTCGAACGGCTGATCCAGGGCGAGGAGCCGCTGCCCGCGGTGGACGAGCTGCCTCCGGCCGAAGTGTTCTTTGGTACCGAATGCAGGAATATTTACCGGGCCTTTCGCGCTCTATATGCAGGAGGGGCGGGCTCCCGGCCGGATGCCCGGGAGATGCAGGCGGCGCTCGGGTTCGAGGGAGAAGCGGTTGACCGGATGGCGAAGATTCTGTTAGAAGGGAGTTTTGCTTCCGGGAGAATCGGACTTCTGGAGTCCCTCGACAAGCTGACACACCGCTGGCTCCGCCAGCGTAAGCAAGAGATCGCGGCGGAGATTCGCGAGGCGGTGCGCCGGAATGACGGTGTGCGCCTCGACAGTCTATTGAAAGAAAGGGACAGCTTGAACCGCAGCCTGCACCCAGGCTCCAGGCCCAGCGCGAGCGGAGGGGCCGTTTGAAGCCGTCTAAGGTTGAATACGAGCCCGCCCAATGTCCTCAAAGCAGCAGATAGGGAGAGCACATTGACCATTTCCAGCCTCACACCCGTGGAAGAGAAGTACAGCTCCGTCAAGCAGCTCATCGAGCTGGGCAAAGAGAAGGGCTATCTCCTCTACGACGAGATCTACGAGATGCTGCCCGAGGAGGTCGTCAGCCTCCCCGACGAGCTGGATGAGATCTATCTCCGGTTCTCAGACCTCGGTGTCGACGTCATCGACCGGCCGGAGCGGTATCAGAACCGCGACGACTTCGAGTCCGCCTCGACCGACTTCGACAAGAAAGAGGACGAGACCACCGAGTTCGGGCTGACTGCGCACGAAAAGACGAACGACCCCGTCCGCATGTACCTGCGCGAGATGGGCACGGTGCCGCTGCTCGACCGCGAGGGCGAGGTGGAGATCGCGCAGCGCATCGAGCAGGGCGAGTGGATGATCTACGAGGCTCTGTGCGAGAACCCTGTCGTCCTGCGCGAGCTGTTGCGCCTGAACGAGATGGCGGCCAAGGACAAGCGGATCCTTCGCGAGCTGGTGTCCTCCGATCCGGACGAGCCGCTCGATCCCAAGGCCTCGGACCGCATCCGCGGCAACCTCAAGATCTTCGAGCAGATCGCCGGCAACGACCTGGAGATCGGCGAGCTGCGCAAGCGCCAGAAGCGGTGCAAGCCGGACGGCGAGAAGTACATGGAGATCGAGCGCGAGATCGACCGTCTGGTGGCCAAGATCGCCAAGGACATCCGCACCATCGACTTCAGCGTGCAGACGCGCAACCGGCTGGTCGACTTCCTGAAGGACATCGACCGCCAGTTCTCGCGCTTCGAGCAGGACATCAAGCGCGCGCAGACGGCGCTCAAGCGGGAGAGCAGCGAGGACCTGAAGGCGCTGCACCGCCGGCGGATCGAGAAGTACCGCGTCAACCTGCGCGAGCTCGAGGAGCGCTACGGCACGACGCACGCCGAGATCGCCTCGACGATCGACAAGATCCGCGCCGGCGAGGCCACCTGCGAGCGGGCCAAGGAGGAGCTGATCGTGGCCAACCTCCGGCTCGTCGTCTCGATCGCCAAGAAGTACACCAACCGCGGGCTGCAGTTCCTCGACCTGATCCAGGAGGGGAACATCGGCCTGATGAAGGCGGTGGAGAAGTTCGAGTACCGCCGCGGCTACAAGTTCTCGACCTATGCCACCTGGTGGATCCGCCAGGCCATCACCCGGGCCATCGCGGACCAGGCGCGGACGATCCGCATCCCGGTGCACATGATCGAGACGATCAACAAGCTCACCCGCACCAGCCGCTCGCTGGTGCAGGAGCTCGGCCGCGAGCCCACCGCCGAGGAGATCGGCGAGCGGATGGACCTGCCGGCCTCGAAGGTGCGCAAGATCATGAAGATCGCGCAGGAGCCCATCTCCCTCGAAACGCCGATCGGCGAAGAGGAGGATTCGCACCTCGGGGACTTCATCGAGGACAAGAACGCCATCTCGCCGATCGATTCGGTGATCTTCGCGAACCTGAAGGACCAGACCCGCAAGGTGCTGAAGACGCTGACGCCGCGGGAAGAGCTGGTGCTCAAGATGCGCTTCGGGGTCGGCGACGGCTCCGAGCACACGCTCGAAGAGGTGGGGCGCTCGTTCAACGTCACCCGCGAGCGCATCCGCCAGATCGAGTCCAAGGCGCTGCGCAAGCTCCGTCACCCCAGCCGGGCGATGAAGCTGAAGCCCTTCCTGGACACCAACGTCTGAGTCCGATTGACAGGGCGGCCCAGTCCGCCTAAGATTCCCCGTCCCGAGAGATCTCATCTCCCGGGACGGTTTTTTACACTCCTCGGTAGCTCAGTGGCAGAGCGATCGGCTGTTAACCGATTGGTCGGGGGTTCAAGTCCCTCCCGAGGAGCCATTCTCTTTCCCGCCGTCCCCCAACTCGTCAGCGCTCGGCCAGGATCTTCCGCAGCAGGAAGAGCAGGAAGAGGCACGCCAGCGCCAACGCGAGCGGCAGCGCCCAGCGCGCCCAGCGCGACGGCTTGAGCGCGGCGGTGCCGGTGAGGTCCAGCTCCGCCGGCTGCCAGGGGCGCGTCAGAAGCGCCGCGCCGAGCGCCGCGAAGTCGTAGGACGGCGCGGTCAGCCGTTCCGATCCTGCCAGCAGCTTGACGGCGTCGTCCTTGCCGGCCCCGCTCCCTCCCGTCCCCGGCCAGAGGAAGAGCAGCACGTCGCGCCGCCGCCAGACCGCGATGTCCAGGCTGCCGAGCGGCGGATTGTCGCCATCCTCAAAGCGCACCGAGAGGAGCTTCGGAGCCGCGCCGGGCAGCTCCAGCGTTTCCCGGCAAGGGAGCGGCGGCTCGGGATCGCACTGCCAGGTGGTGCGCGTCACCGGCGGCCGCTCCCGCGAATCGCCCAATGGATCGTCGGGAAGCCGGCGCAGGGTGCGGACCGGCTCCAGGTAGCGCAGCGCGACCCGCCGCCGCAGCGGCCCCCCCGGAGTGCTCAGCACCAGCTCGGTGAGCGGCAGGCCCAGGGCCGGCAGCGCCACCTCGGCCTCGCTCTCTCCCGCCGCAGCATGGGCGGCCCGCGGATGAGCGCCGCGCTCGCCACCGGCCACCGCCGGCTCCGGCGGCGACCAGCGGAAGAACGGGATCTGCCGCCGGCTGAGCGCGATCCGCAGATCGCCGAGGTCGCGCCGGGCGTTGGCGTAGACGACATCGGGCAGCTCCAGGCGCACCAGGTCGCCCGGCTTGGCGGTGGGAGCGACGACGGTCCACGCCGATTCGAAGCGCGCCTTGCCCAGCGGCGCCCCGGGGGTCACGGTCTCGGGCAGCGCCAACCCTGTTTGCCTCGTCTCCGGCCCCGCCGCCATCGAGGCCACATCGGTTTCGCCGGCCGGTTCCTCCAGGCGATGGTTTTTCCGCACGGCGCCACCGTAGGCAAGCGTGTACAGCCCCGCTTCGCCGGCCTGGAAGAGCACCGCCTGCATCTCCAGCTCGACCGCCCAGCCGGCCAGCCGCAGCGGTGCGGTGCCGAAGAGCTCCAGCCGCAGCCGGCTCCCCTCCACCGCATCGCGGGAACCGTCCAGCGAATGCTGCGTGCGGTTGGCCGAACGCTGCCAGGTCCCCTCGCGCAGCAACCGCCAGGTCCCCGCCCGCGGCTCATAGAGGCGATAGCCCACCGCGCCGCCTCCCTGGAGGTCCACCGTCAGCCGGCGCACCACCTGCCCCGGGGCCGGCAACGGAAACGAGCAGTCCAGAGCGCCCACCGTCGAGGCGCACCCGGCGCCGCGCGGCGTGGCGATCGATGGCGGCAAGGGCGGTCCGCTCGCGAGACGCAGCGCCACCTCACCGCCGCCCGGAGCGAAGACGTGCAGGTCCGCACCGCCCGGCGCCATGTGTTGCGCCGCCGCCAGATCCAGCGGCACCCGCACCCAGCCCGGCGTGGGCACCTGCACCTCGCGGCTGTAGAGAAAGCCGTCCACCGCGGCAGCCGGGATGGGGACGGCGCAGAAGGCGGCCAGCAGACCTGCCGCCGCGGCGCGAGCGAAACGGCGTCTCGGCATGATGTGGGAGCCTAGCGCATCCAGCCCGTATTTCTCACCGGGGCCTACGAGCTGTCCCTGAACACGAACCGCTGGTACACCCAGGCGAGCGCCAGCAGGCTCATGCCCAGGCCGAAGAACGACAAGACCCGGTAGAGATCGGTCAGGTTCGACATGTCGTAGAGGAACACCTTCCCTACCGACAGCAGCATGACAGCGAGCGACGCGTAACGCAGCGCCTTCACCTGGCGCAGGATGCCCAGCACCAACAGCGCCGCGCCGAACAAAATCCAGGCCGCCGAGTAGGAGTAGCGCTCCGCGATCGAGCTGGCTCCGGTATTCAGATAGGTGCCGTGGAACGCCTGCCGGATCTCCAGGGTCAGCAACAGGAAGGCGAGAATCAGCACCGTCGCAGTCAATGCCACCGGCAGCTTGCGGCTGCCCCGGCGCCGCAGCTCGGGAGTCGCGAGGCCGAGCAGCACCGCCGGCAGACCGTACGACCAGAGCAGCAGATTGAACACCGGCGTCTCCCCCACCGCGCCGTGATCCCAGAGGGGGTTCAGCAGGACGCCCAGGAACACCAGCGCCGTGCCCGCGGCCAGGGCCAGCAGCAGCCGGCCCGCCTGCTCGACGCTCGACAGCAGCGCCTTGCGGTTCAGCGCGAGCAACCCGATGGCGAGCGCCGCCCAGGCCGCGATCATGGCTCCCGACTCCGCCAGGCTCGCCGCGCCACGCCCCGGCGTGCCGGGGTGATAGAGCTGGCGGACCTCCAGGGTGACCAGCGCGAAGGCGAACGCGAGAGCCCCGGACTCGAGCAGCGTCGCGAATTTCTCCTCACCCGGCCCCTGCCGGCGGGCGAGCCGCGCCGCGGCGGCGAAGGCGAGGAGCGGCACGCCATAGCCGTAGAGCAGCCAGTTGAACAGCGGGCTGGTGCCGATCGGGTACTCGAATACCGACGCGTTGAACAGCAGCCGGATCGCCACCAGCACCGCCGCCGTCCGCGCCAGCGCCGCGAGCGCCGGCAGCTCGAACCGGCCGGCGAGCCACACCAGCGCCGTGACCTCCAGAGCCCAGGCCACGGTGACCCACTGCCGCTCGAGCTCCAGCGGCACCGCCAGGCTGACGAACACGGTCACCGCCACCGCGAGCGCAGCAAGCGCCGCGGTCATCGCTGGATGATCCGGCCGATCAACGCGCTCAGCCCGGCTCCGTTGCGCCACCGGCACCGCGGCCAGCAGATAGAGCAGCGCGGCGCCCAGCGCCTCCGGACCCCAGTGCACGTAGTGGAGACCCTCGCGGTTTTCGGCCATCGTCCCCCAGGCGATCAGGAAGAAGACGATCCCCGACGCCGCCGAGAGCGAGGCCCAACGGCCCGCCTTGTCCGATCCCCACAGCGCGACATAGCCGCCGACCGCGAACAGCCCCCCCACGCCCGCCGCCGTCGCCAGGAAGCGACTGAGGTCCGGCTCGCCATGGACCTGCGTCGCGAAAGCGATCATCAGCACCGCGCCGGCCACCGCCGCCACCCAGGCCAGCGGGCTGAGCTCCGGCCGCAGCCTCCCCAGCACCAGCACGCCCGCCGCGAGAATGCCGAAGAACACCCACTCCTCGGTCGAAAAGCCCGCCTGCGCCGACACCGCCGCCAGAGCCAGGATCGCCCCGGGCACCGCCGCCCAGGTCAACGAGAGCATCCCCTTCCCGCCGCCACCGTCGTCTGTCGCCGTTCTCCGCGCCAGACCGGCAGCCACGACCGCGGCCACGGAGAGCAGCAGGAAGCCGGAAAGGAACGCCGCGTCCGCCGGTTTGAACGGACCCGCCAGCCAGGCGAACGTCCACAGCAGCCCACCGCCCAACGCCAGGCCGCCGATCTCCGTCCAGCCTCGCCGCCACGCCACGACGAGGAGCCCGACCTGGAGCAGCAAAAGATAAGCGAACAGCCCGCGCAGATTCGGCTCGCCCGTCCGCACCAGATAGGGGGTCAGGAAGCCGCCGATCAGGCCGATGAGCGCGACCATCTTCCCCTGGCGCAGCGACAGCCCGACCGCCACCGCCGTGGTCAGCACCATCAATCCGAAGCCCAGCGGCGCCGGGATGATCCCGTACGTGTGGATACCGGCCAGGAAACAGGCGAAGAGGTCCGCCACCCCAGCCGCCGACAGCCCCTGCGAGATACCGCCGGTCGACCGCCTGCGCCGGGTCACCTCGCCGGCCGCCAGCAGGCCGACGCCGAACAGCACGCCCAGAGACACCCGGAACGCCGGCGTCACCCAGCCGCGGTCGAACGACAGCTTGACCAGGAACGCTCCGGCGAGCGCCAAAGCGATCGAGCCGATCCACACCGGCAGCCGAGCCCCCAGCTTCTCCTCCAGGCTCTGCGCGGGAGGCTGCGGTGGGAGTGGAGGGGGAGGGGCCGGCCGAGACCTCACCCCCGTCCCCTCTCCCATCGCCCCCCCTGCCGCCGGGAGAGGGGCGCCACCTCCCGGAACAGCCAGAACCCGCTGACTCTCCATTCCCCCCTCTCCCGGTGGATGGGGGGGCGATGGGAGAGG